>DASRTD010000059.1:0-5519 GCA_035656115.1 Mucilaginibacter sp. | reverse complement strand
GTATTTCGCCGATACATTCGTCGGCCAGCCTGCGGGTATCCGCTAGTACAGGCTGGGCCGTGTCGGTTACAACGCTTTTGTCCAGCCGGTGCAAATTAAGTTTGATGGCCGATAACACCTGCCCAACGCTGTCGTGCAGGTCTTCGGCCAGGCGCTTTCGCTCGCTTTCCTGTGTTTCAAATACCGCCTTTAACAGCTCCCCCTGCTTTTCATCCTGCAGTTTGCGCAACTCTACCTGGTTCTTTATCATTTTACGTTGATAGATGATCACGAAAAAGAATAAAAAAACAATCAGTATCACAATTACCAGCGTGCCCGTAATTAATACTGGTACGAGGTTGCTTTCTGGTTCTGGGGCTTGCACAACAGTCCGACGGTAAATAAAATATTAGCGACTATATTTGATAAGTTATTGATCACATACAAACTCACCTTGTGTTCAGACAATATACGCTTAAAAAGCATGAACACAAAGATGTTGATGGCGAAATAGAACAGCATGCCGGCGTTGATCCAAAACAACGCCTGCTTTTCGATATGCACAAACTCCTGCCGTGTAAGCAGCTGGTAGAAATACAGCAGCGAAAAACACGTGATCAGAATACTTAACACTGTATTTGACAGCGAAGGGTAATCATTGATGCCTTCCATAAAGATCATGTCGGCGATGGCAAAAGCAAGCACAACTGAGGATGTGACCAGAACGGTATTTTTAAGCATGGGGTTAAAAAAAGCATAAAAATACATAGCGCCCAGCAATAAAATGCTGATCGCTATGTAAATGTGGATGACGGGGTAATTATTCGGTAAGTCAACTCTGACCACCATCTGCAGTGCGATATCGGAGATAACGGATACAAGACAATAAACCGCGGCGATCTTTAATATTTTATCCAGGTTTTTGTAATTGACAAGCGCTGCTAAAACCGGCAAAAAACCTGAAATTGTAGATAAAACATTTATACCGCTCTCAACCGCCATGACCTTGTTCCCCTTTAATCCTTTGTCTTTAATCCTTTGTCAATTTACCCACACTCAGCTTATTGTGCGGGCAGCCAGGAGAACCGGGGCAGGGTGATGACTGGTCGCCAATTTCATAAATTTTATAATCGGCTGCGCCAGTGGCAGGCCCTGCGGCAAGTGCAGGCGCGGCAGCATCGGTCTCGAAGTGGTCTTCATTTATCTGGTCATTGCCATCGCTCACCACGCCGGTAATAACCAAATGTTTTTTGCCGGCATGATCTAAAGCATAATAAAAGCGGATGCCGAGGCAGCCGTCCTGCGCCAGGATGCGTTCTAAAATGTCCCTCCCAAAAAATTGGGAAATGGTCTCACCCGGGTGTTTTTCACGGTAGTTTCTTGTCCAGCTGGCAGCCTCATCCAATTTAATCGGGCCGCCTTCCCCGCCGGTAATAACTGGTTTTTTTTCTGTTTCCATTGTAGTGTGTAGGGTTTAAAAATAGTGATGTTAAAACTGCGGCTTTGATCGCTTTTAGCGCGTTATTTACGTGTCACAAAGTACCGTCGCTCAACAAGCCTTTAGGGCAGCCGGGAGAGCCCGGGCATGGGGACGATTGATCGCCGACTTCATACAATATGGGCTTGGCAGCGCCTGACCCACTGTGGTGTACCTGGTCGGTCCCATCGTGGTTTACGCCCGAGATCACCAAATGCCTTTTGCCGTTATGATCATGCGCATGATAAAACCGAAGGGCAACGCAACCATCCTGCGCCAGTATACGTTCCAGGATATCTCTTCCAAAAAGGTGAGAAATGGTTTCACCGGCGTGTTTTTCACGGTAGTTTTTTGTCCAGCCGGCAGCAACGTGCGGCTCAATAGCGCCGCCTTCTTTGCCGGTGACGATGTGTTTTACTTCTGTTTCCATTGTTTTGCGTGTATCGGTTTAAAAAATAGTGTCAATAAAACTAATGGTATTTAGTTGTTTTTTCAAATGCCCCATAGATTGTCGGAGAAAATGATTTGGAATAAAAACAAAGAAGCCGTTGATTTTCAGTTAATTAAAAAAATAACGCAATTCGGGGCCGAAAAATTTGCGTAGTTTTACGCAGCAAGTCCCGTAGCAGCACGGTGGAGAAAAGATGCCGTTTTGACGAATAACGGACGCGGCGGCAATGACGTTGGGTGAAGCAAGTCCATTGCAGATTTTGAAGTAAGCCTGTTATTGTCCGATATTTGACGCAGCGCCCTGTTCCTAAAAAATAGCAAAATTATGCCTGCAGATTATTTATTGGTGGTAAACGGCAAACCCGAAGGCCCCTTCAGTATTGAACAGCTGAAACAGCAAGGTATAAACCAGGCCGATTTTGTGAAATCGGGCGACATGGACGATTACAAGCAGGCACATGAAGTTGCCGAACTGCGCGGACTTTTTGGCTTTAAAGCGCAGGCGGTTGTTCCGCAATACTTCGGCAGTTTCGATCAGCGCCTGGTGGCCTGGGCGCTGGATTGGTTCTTCGTATCGCTGGTTTGCCTGCCGATCATATTTGCACTCGCCTTATTAATTTCGAATCAGGAATTTCGCATTGTGCTGATCATTAGCCTATCCGCAATTATCCCGGTCGCAAACCTTTTCTATCATATCGTGATGGAATGCTCGCCGAAACAAGCCACATATGGCAAACAGATCATCAAATTAAAAGTATGCGATATGGAAGGCAGGCAGATCAGCTTCGGCCGGTCGGCCGGCCGCAACCTGGCGAAACTGATATCAGGCACGATATTTTATGCCGGTTACTGGATATGTTTTTTTACAAAACAGCAGCAATGCCTGCACGATATGATGGCCGGCACGCTCGTAATGAAGGACCGGCTTTTTTAAGTTGGCAGTTTGCCGTTAAAAAAAACGCCCGCTGCAAATTTCACTCTGCAAGCTGCCCACTGCAAACTGAATTAAGCGTTCTTTTTGATTACGTATGTTTTAGCAAGATAATCGTGCAATGCCTGCCGGTGTTCGCTCCAGAAAATGCTGATAAAACCCAAGCCCCAGAAATTAAGCGAAATGACTTTACCCAGGCTTCGGCCAAGCGCGTTAGCGAAACTGATACCCTCGCCGTCGGCGTTAACCACAATCAGCCCGCATATTCTTTTACCAAGGCTTCCCTCCAGCGCCGAAGCTTCACCGATCGTGTTATAAACGATCAATGTTAAATACAGGACAACCTGCAATAAAATAAATTGCCGGGGCGGCATTTTGTTGAGTGCCTGCATATTGCCGAGTGCCTGCAGACTCGGCAGCAAACCCCTGGCAGACAGAATTGCGATAATAATATCCGCTAAAAAGGAAACCAATACGATGTCGATTATGAAAGCGCCAAGCCTGATCCAAAAAGAGGCCAGGTTATCTTCCGTTGGGAAATAGATGCCCAATCCCCTGAAATAATCATACAATTCGGGCAGGTCGCAGGCATCCCTCCAGGCGTTTTCGCGGGGCGACATTACCCTGGTATGAATATCCGGCCCTGCATCAATTAATTCTTGGAGGGTAAAGGGCCCGGTTTGCCCGCCATCCTCTAAAATATAGTACTGGTCGTCCATGTATCGAACTAATTAAGGGCGAAAGATATAAAAATTACGATGTATGTTTTTAACTTTATCACTACCTGCATTCAAACTCAAAAAATCAGCATGTACAAAGCATTGTACCTTAGCCCGATGATCCCCTCGTATAACATGAGGGAAACTGCGGCGTTTTTTATCGATCTGCTGGGCTTTGGCAAGGTTATGTATACTGATGGCTACATCATCCTGCAAAAAGACAACCTCAGCATACATATTTTGAACGCTGGTACTGACATTGGCGAAATGGAGTTTTATTTAGAGGTGGATGAAATTGACCCTTTATGGGAAAACATGAAAGAACGCCTGCCCGGTATTAAAGTCAGGGAACCTTTTGACCGCGAGTACGGCATGCGCGAGGTTCATATCATCATCCCCCATACTAAAACATTGTTGTTTATTGGCCAGGCGATTGCCTGACAAAATAAATCTGTCGCCGGTGCAACGTCTGCCCAAATTCCGATGTCTGTTGTAATAAACCAGATAAAGGAAATTATGAAAACCATTTTTACACTATTAGTCGCAACCTGCGTAGGCCTTGGCGCCTTTGCACAGGATGAACACACGCCATACCTGACCAAATCATTAGCGAATGATGGTATCAACAACGTTATGGTAAGCACTTCGGCCGGCGGTATTACCGTGAGCGGCAGAAGCGGCGAAGCACCCCGGGTTGAAGTTTATATCAAGGGCAACAACGGGCACGACCTTACCAAAGAACAGATAGAAAAGCGGTTGGCCGAGCAATATGACATGGACATCTCGGTTAACGCCCACAAGTTGACCGCAACAGTAAAACGCAAGCACGAAATGACGGACTGGCATGAGAGTTTGAGCATTTCGTTTAAGATTTATGTTCCGGAAGAAACGTCGACCGATCTGCATACCAGCGGCGGCGGCATCGCACTGGACAACCTGAAAGGAACTGAAACATTTTCGACCAGCGGTGGCGGTTTAGAGCTGGATAAGCTTACCGGTACTATCCGCGGTAAAACGTCAGGCGGCGGCATCGAGGTTTCCAATTGCAGCAACGATATCGACCTGCACACCAGCGGTGGCGGTATCGACGCCAGGAATTGTGAAGGGCAGATCAGGCTGGTAACCAGCGGCGGCGGATTGGAACTTGACGACCTGAAAGGCACCATTTATGCGCACACCAGCGGCGGCGGGGTGGATGGCAATCATATCGAAGGTGAACTGACTACCGGTACCTCCGGCGGCAGTATCGACCTGAAGGACATGGCTTGCAGCCTGGACGCCAACACCAGTGCAGGCAGTCTGCGCGCGCAAATGAGGGCCATGGGCAAATACCTGCGGTTACATACCAGCGCCGGCGATATCGAGCTGGAGATCCCTGCAAAACAAGGGCTTGACCTTGACCTGAGCGCTGAGCGCATCAGTGACAATATGCTCACCAATTTTACCGGTACCTGGGATAAAAGGCATGTGATGGGTAGCGTGAATGGCGGCGGCATCCCGGTTGAGGCCCGCGCATCAAGCGGGGATATTGACGTGAGAGTGAGATAATATTGTTTAAGATTTGTTTATGAGAGGTTTATTGCGCATGCGGTAAACCTTTTTTGTTTACAGGCAATTTTAAGTAAAGAGCCTTTTGCCCCAATAACCGAAGCTCCTGGTTCGGAAATTACGCACCTGTGTTTAAGCTTTAATAATCGAAATTGATAGCTAAATACCTGTCGATAACGGTTAAATAAGTATTATATAATTTCAATTCATATTTATTTCAACTATCTTAAAACCAACACATTAAGTTTGTATTGTTTGGGTTTGGCTTAAAAACTGATTAAATAAATAGTAACTGCAATTATTTTGGTTTTATTTTATAATGATTAAACTGGCCGTGGTGTTCAATTTGTAGGTAACCCCCTATCATTCTTAAGCGCCAGGCTAAAGTTTTACGGCTTAAATTTCAATCGCGATA
>DASRTD010000058.1:0-47626 GCA_035656115.1 Mucilaginibacter sp. | reverse complement strand
TGTTACTTTTTGTGACGGCTATGATGCTTGCGCCCTTTGTAATGATGATGCGGGCTTTTTTTATGATGCACATGAGTATGTTTTTTTTGGTGATGCTTTGGCTGTGCCTGGGCCAGGTTAAAGCTGAACATAGTGAGCATGACAATAGCCAATAGTTTTACTGCTTTCATATCTGTAACGTTTATTTGTTCCAAGAATACCACAGATTTTTTGTCCGCCTCTAAATTATTTATTAACAATTCCTCAGTCATTTGTCTCTCGGCAAAATTAATTCAATTTTTTAGTGGTACTTTTTCAACACTCATCCGACAAATAAAGACCGTTGGCCGTGCAGCAAAATATGACCCTTGAAGATTATTTGGACTAATATTTTAGTTGAAAAGCCCGGACGGCTGTTACAATGACTTCGGTTTTGACGTAACAAATATGATAGGAGGTTAAAAATTCTTTTAAATGCTTGATTTTTAACTTTAAGTAATGTAATTTTCCTTTTTAACCTTAACTTATGAGAAGATGTGCCCCTTACCTGTTGATAACGGGAATGTTGTGTGTTGTTGTCATTACCCGAACTGCAGCGCAGGCTGCAAGCGACAGCAGTTCGCAGCAAAATGCGATACAAAATACAGTAAGCCTTTTTAATTCGTCCGTAGGGAAACACGCGCCATTATACGATGGCATCGAATATTATTTTTATGACCCCATTATAAAAGGAAACGCCTACTACGCAGATGTTAATGCATTTACGCCCGGGGCTGTTAATTACAGTAACATGGTGTACAGGGGCGTCCCGATGCTTTATGACATTTATAGCGATCAGGTAGTTATTTTGTTGTACAATCATTTTACCAAAATAACGCTGATTAAGGACAAGGTAAGCAGTTTTGATTTCCTCGAGCATCATTTTATCCGAATAGATACCGCAACATTTCTAAATAACCTGGTTATAAAACCGGGTTATTATGACGAACTGTATAATGGCCGTACGGAGGTATTGGTGAAGCACTACAAAAATATCCAAAACACATCGAGCAGCCAAACCAATGAATCTTATTTTAATTACGAAAAAGACTATTTCGTAAGGAAGAACAATGTTTATTACAGTTTTTCCGGGCAGGGAGCGCTGCTGGCGGTTTTAAAAGACAAGAAAAAGGAGCTGCAAAAATATATTAGGGAAAACCAGATAAAATACCGCAAAAACCCCGAAGAGGCAATGGTCAAAATTGCATCTTATTATGACCATTTAACCAATTGATATGAAAAAAGCCTACCTTCTCACTATTTGCTTGTTTGCGCTTCTGCAGATGACGTACGCCCAACAGGGTAACATAAAATTGATCAGTGTCGATTTTCATCAGGCCAGCATAACGCAGGTCGTTCAGGATATTGAATCGAAAACCAGCTACCATTTTTACTATGATCCGGCACAGTTTGACAGCTTAAAGGTGACGCTGCAGGTTGCCGATAAGCCATTGCCTGCTATTTTGGACATGGTGTTTGACAAGACCGACTATCACTACGCTATCACCGCTGAGCAGCAGGTGTTTCTTACTAAAGGCAGGCAGATCAAAGTGGCCCTGGCGCCGGGTTTCACTGATCTTTCGAATGATAACGTGCCGAAACAAGCTGCCACCGTTGCCGATTACACCGACGAAGCTGACAAAAAAGTTCCTGACGCCACAACCGAAAACAAGCTTTACGAAATTGGCGTCCGAACCAATACGATCAAGGCTGGGAATGCCACCGTCAGCGGCTACGTGCGCAACATTAAGTCGGGCGAGGCAGTGGTGGGAGCCAGCATTTATGTGGCAAGTACAAAAACCGGGGTAGCGTCAGACCAGTTCGGGTATTTTACATTAACACTTCCGCGGGGCAGGCACGTGCTAAGCGTACGGGGCCTGGGCATGCGCGACACACGGAGGCAGATCATTCTATATTCAGATGGTAAATTAAATATAGAAATGCAGGAACAGGTGAACCGCCTTAAGGAGGTAAAGATATCAGCCGACAAAGTGGCGAATGTGAGAAGCGTGGAGTTGGGCGTTACGCGTCTTGATATTAAAAACATCAAACAAATACCAACTGCTTTTGGCGAAACAGACGTTTTAAAAGTGGTGCTTACACTGCCCGGTGTCACATCTGTTGGCGAGGCTACAACGGGCTTTAACGTAAGAGGTGGCTCAGCGGATGAGAACCTGATTCTGTTGAACGGATCAACCATTTATAACCCCGCACACTTTTTTGGGTTCTTTGCCGCCTTCAACCCTGATATTGTAAAAGATATTGAATTATACAAAAGCAGTATCCCTGAAAAATACGGCGGCCGTTTGTCGTCAGTATTGGAAGTAACTGATCGCGAGGGTAACAAAAAGATATTTACCGGCTCAGCAGGGATTGGATTATTAACCAGCCGCCTTAATATCGAGGGGCCGATAGTGAAGGATAAAACGTCGTTCATATTCGGCGCGAGGACATCGTATTCAAACTGGCTGCTGAGCCTGCTTCCACAGGCCTACAAAAACAGCTCAGCGTCGTTTTATGACATGAACCTTGATATTAGCCATCAGATCAATGAGAAGAATAATATCTACCTGTCCAGCTATATCAGCAACGATAATTTTAAATTGAACAGTGATACCCTGTACCAGTACAGCAACAAAAACATCAACTTAAAGTGGAAGCACAATTTTAATACCAAGCTGTTTAGTTTGATAACCGCCGGGTACGACCGCTACCAATACAGCATATCGAGCACGGCAAACCCGGTGAATGGATACGATCTGGGCTTTAATATTAACCAGTCTAACTTCAGGGCCGATTTCACCTATTATTTAAGCAGCAAGCATACCATCGATTTCGGCGTAACCTCTATCTACTACTACACCCAACCAGGCACCTATGAGCCCGACGGAAGCGGTTCGCTGGTAGTGCCGCAGGTAATAGCCCCTGAACAGGCTGCAGAAAGCGCTATATACCTGGGCGATAAATATGAAGTGAACAGCAATCTCGAGATCAGCGCGGGTTTGAGATATAATGTTTACAATTATATCGGCGCCCAAACGGTCGACACCTATGCGCCAAACCTGCCCAAAATATCGGATAACGTGCTCGACAGCACCCACTACCAGGGCGGCAATATAATAAACACTTATGCGGCCCCGGACGTGCGGTTGGCTGCCCGCTACCTTTTGAATGAGGATCTATCCATTAAGGCAGGATACAATACCCTGCATCAATACATTCATCTTTTGTCAAACTCCACGGCAATTTCGCCAACGGATGTATATAAATTGAGCGACCCAAATATCAAGCCGGAGTATGGTGACCAGGTATCATTGGGCCTGTTTAAAAATGCCGCAAACAATACGATTGAAATGTCGGTTGAAGGTTATTACAAACGGTTGCGCAACGTGCTTGATTACCGGAGCGGGGCAGTATTGATATTGAACCAGCATGTGGAGCGGGACGTGATAAACGACGACGGCAAAGCCTATGGCGTAGAGTTTTTGCTGAAAAAAACGGCAGGTAAGCTCAACGGATGGCTAAGTTATACTTATTCGAGAACACTTTTAAAGCAGGACGATCCGAACGCGGGGGAACAGATAAACGGCGGCGCATGGTATCCGGCCGATTACGATAAACCCAATGCCTTTAATTTCACCGGAAATTACAAATTCACACATCGTTATAGTTTCTCGTTAGACGTTGCCTACAGTACGGGCAGGCCAATTACTTTGCCAATAGCTAAGTATGAGTACGCCGGATCAGAAAGGGTGTACTATTCTGACCGGAATGCTTACCGGATACCCGATTATTTCCGGTCTGATTTTTCAATCAACATCGAAGGCAACCATCGGGTGCACCAGTTCTTCCATAACTCGTGGAGCGTAGGGGTGTATAACTTAACGGGGCGGCAAAATGCGTATTCCACTTTCTTTACCGAGCAAGGTGGCGTGATCAGCGGTTATAAATTGTCCATATTCGCGTCACCTATTCCATTTATCAATTATAATATAAGGTTTTGAGGGATATGAGGAGCAAATTCTGGGTGTTAAGCTTTTTAGCTGTTTTAGTGATTTTGAGTTGTAAAAAACCCTATGACCCGCCTGCAATCGCCAACACAAATAGTTACCTGGTGGTGGAAGGAGAAATCAACAGCGGATCGGATTCAACCGTCATCAGGCTGAGTCGGACCGTAAATGTTTCCAACCAAATTACTGCCAACCCCGTTACAGGGGCCATAGTAACCGTCGAGGGCGACCAAAACATAAGTTATCCGTTGATAGAAAGCGCTCCGGGTGTGTATACGGCCGAAAGCCTTAACCTCGACAACGCACACAAATACCGCCTGGATATAAAAAGCGGTAACGAGCAGTATTTGTCGGATTTTCAGCCGGTACTGAACTCCCCGCCGATAGACAGCGTTAACTTTAAAATCGCGAACAACGGTGTGAATATTTATTCCAACACACATGATCCAACCAATAGCGTTCAATATTATCGTTGGGACTTTAATGAAACGTGGATAATACATTCCAATTACGATTCGTTCTTTAAGTCAAACGGGGATACTGTTTTGGCGCGCGATTATATCAACGATCAAATTTATACCTGCTGGCAAAGCAATACATCGAGTGGTATCATTATTAATTCATCTGCCCGGCTATCGCGCGCCGTTATCGTAAATAACCCCATTACGTTCATTCCATCCACTTCTGAGAAACTGGGCAGTAAATACAGCATTTTAGTAAGGCAATACGCGTTGTCGGGCGATGCTTACAATTTTTGGGTTAATTTAAAAAAGAACACCGAGCAGCTTGGGAGCATTTTCGATGCCCAGCCTTCACAAATCAACGGCAATATCCATTCGGTTACAAATCCTAACGAACCTGTTATCGGGTACATCAGTGTTGGTGCCACGGCATCAGCACGGATATTTATTACCAATCAGCAATTGCCGGCCTGGGTATTTGCGCCGCCCTACCCCAACTGCTTATTGGATTCTTTTTATTATGCAGCCCATATAAGAGGAGTTGATACAGCGGTTAACCAGGTCAACGAGTTTATCAATTATAAACGGGGAGGTGCGCAATATCCCGAAATCCCTGTTAGTTCGATTTCCCCGCCGGGGTCGCCGCCAATCGGTTATTCGGCGTCGACACCGGAATGCGTTGACTGCACGTTGAGGGGAACGAATAAGCAGCCGGCCTTTTGGCATTAAAAAACATGAAGACGCCTCTACCTATAGTGATTTTTGCCTTTGCGCTGATGGGCTGCAGAAAGCCATACGATCCGCCGGCCATTACCTCACCGGGCAGCTACCTGGTGGTTAATGGGGTAATTAATAACGGCCCCGACTCAACGATCATTAACCTGAGCAGGACAGTTAATTTATCAGCAAAAACAACATTTAATCCCGTAGCTGGTGGTGTTTTAACCGTAGAGAGCGACCAGAATGCGACCTATCCGCTGCAGGAATTAGGCAATGGCAAATATGCAATTGCCGGCCTGAATCTCGACAGTACCCGAAAATACCGGCTGAGGATACAAATTGCGGGGGAGCAATACCTTTCGGACTTTGTCCCGGTGATAAATGCCCCCCCTGTTGATACCGTCAGCTTCGATATAAAAGGAAACGGGATTGCTATAAATGTGAGCACACATGATCCGAAAAATATTACGCACTATTATCGCTGGGACTACCAGGAGACATGGATATTTCATTCCAATTACCTGTCGGCCTATGTATCTAACGGCGATACGGTGATCGAGCGTAATCTTTTCACTAATGAGATTTATCAATGCTGGGGCAACGATACATCAAGCACTATTGTACTTGGCTCGTCGGCCGCATTGTCGCGCGATATTATCTCTAACAACCCGGTAACTTTTGTGTCGTCGTCATCTGAAAAGCTTGGTACTAAATATACCATCCTGGTAAAGGAGTATGCACTTACCGGGGACGCTTATGTTTTTTGGAAAAACTTAAAATCGAGCTCTGAACAGCTGGGCGGGATATTCGACCCGCAGCCGACCCAGATCAGCGGCAATATCCATTCAGTTACGAATCCGTCCGAGCCGGTTATCGGGTATTTAAGCGCAGGCAGGGTGACCAGCAAACGCATTTTCATTTCGGACACTCAATTGCCCGGATGGGTACCGGCCCCGTTTTACCCAAACTGCCGACTTGACTCCATTTATCTGTATTTTAAGCCACCTAGCGCCACTGTAGGCGTAAATGAGGAGAACGAATACTTTAATGCAAACAAAGGTGCAGGTCAAAAATATCAGCTTATTCCGGTGCAGGCCATTGTCGTGCGAACCTTAATAGGGATAAAGATCATCGGGCACACCGGATCAACGCCGGAATGTGTTGACTGCACGTTACGGGGAACAAATAAGCAGCCTTCTTTCTGGAAATGATAAAGTATGAAAAGAACGAATTATATAGCTGTATTGTTACTGATGTTTATCGCGTGCCGCAAACCATACGATCCACCCGTAATAACGTCAAATACGAGCTATCTTGTTGTTGAAGGTGAAATAAATCCTGGCCAGGACTCCACCGTGATCACCCTGAGCCACACGGTTAGCTTGTCGAGCAACATAACCGTGAACCCGGTTGCCGGGGCCATAGTAACCGTTGTAAGCGATCAGAATACAAGTTATCCCTTAATAGAAACCAGTACCGGCAATTACACATCTTCAGGCCTAAACCTCGACAATACGCACGCGTACCGCCTGGCGATCAAAACCTCCGATGGAAAACAATATCAATCAGACCTTGAACCGGTATTGATCACCCCGCCGATCGACAGCGTTGGTTTCAACATCATATCCTCTGCCGCCAAAACTGGCATCCAGCTTTTTGTTAATGCGCACGATGCAACTAACCAGGTAAAATATTTCAGGTGGGATTTTAACGAAGAATGGTTGTTTTATACAAAGTATACTTCGAATTATATATCAAACGGTACGGCTATTGTGCCCAGGCAACCTAATCAAAATGTAACTTATTGTTACACGGGCGAGCAGTCCAGCGATATCAATTTAGCATCGTCCGCAAAATTGAGCCAGGACATTATCTACCAGAACCCTTTGGTATTTATTCCCTCTACCTCTGAAAAAATAGAAGATAAATACAGTATCCTGGTGCACCAGTACGCATTGACGCCGGAGGCTTTTAATTTTTACACCAATCTCAAAAAAAACACCGAGCAATTGGGTAGCATTTTCGATGCCGAGCCATCGTCTTCGCCAGGCAATATTCATTGTATTTCCAATCCCGCCGAGCAGGTGATCGGCTATGTGAGTGTCAGCACGGTGTCCCAAAAGCGGGTCTACATCCTAAAGGACCAGTTGCCTCAATGGGTGCCAGTGTATCCATATGCGTGTTACCAGGATACTACGGGCAAGTTATCAGGTGTTTATATATCGGATTTGATCAACAATCCGCAAGCGTATTACCCAACCATAGGGATAGGGGCGCCTGTTCCGTACAGATATCTGTTTACCAGCCCGGAGTGCGCAGATTGCACCATTAGAGGAACAGTAACGCCGCCGCCATATTGGAAATAACTTTTTTATATAGAAAATAACTAAATTGTAAAACATTGAGCTTTGACCAACAGTATCCGACGTTATGAGCATAATTAAACCAACCACCGTAGGCCTGCTGCTGTTCGCAGCATGCGCGGCCGGAGTTTCAACCGGCAATGCACAGGTTATCCAGGAAGTGCAAAACAGCTTTAACCTGTATAAGCAAAGCGCTTTGCAGGAGAAAATATTCGTCCATACCGATAAAAATGTATACCTGCCAGGTGAAATATTATGGTTTAAGGTGTATTGTGTGGACGGAGAGAACCATAAACCGATTAACATCAGCAAGGTTGTTTACCTGGATGTGCTGGACAACAACCAGAGCAGAATTGTTGAGGCCAAGGTAGCTTTGAATAATGGTGAAGGAGACGGGTCGCTGTATATACCGGTAACCGTAAGCAATGGGAACTACAAATTGAGGGCATATACCAACTGGATGAAAAACTTTAGCCCCGAGTATTATTTCGAGAAGGAAATAACGCTCATCAACCCGTTAAAAATTCCAGAAAAAACTGTTATTTCTGCTTCATCCGACTATGATATTCAATTTTTTCCGGAAGGCGGCAACCTGGTAGCAGGTCTAAAAAGTGTCGTTGCGTTTAAAGCAGTGGGGAGAGATGGTAACGGAGCTGAAGTAAGCGGAATAGTACTTGACGCGAAAAACGATACTGTTGCGCGCTTTAAATCGATGCGTTTTGGGATGGGAAATTTTTCTTTTACTCCTGCGGCCGCCGAGGCGTACAGAGCCGTAGTAAAAGTTGACGGTGAGCAGCCGGTAACAAAACCCCTGCCCGACGTAAATAGCCGGGGCTATGTAATGGCGCTGACAGATAACGGCGGCGCTGATCTAAATCTATCAGTTGCAAGCACTGATAACACGGCAGGCAATGTTTACTTATTCGTACATACTGGTAAAATTGTAAAAATAGCCGAAAGTACCGTGATCGCTAACGGTTCGGCGCGTTTTTCCATCAGCAAGGACCAGCTAGGGTATGGCGTTTCACATTTCACTATCTTTAATAGTACAAAACAACCTGTCTGCGAACGACTGTACTTTAAAAGGCCGCCCCATCAGTTATTGATAACCGCAGGCGCGGATCAGCAGCAATATGCGGGGCGTAAGCGTGTAAGTGTTAGTGTTTCAGCAAAAGACCCATCGGGGAAGTCGCTTGCCGCTGATATGTCAATGGCGGTTTACCGGGTCGATTCGCTGCAATCTATTGACGAACGTAGCATTTTTAGCTATTTATGGTTAAGCTCGGATTTGAAAGGCCATATTGAGTCGCCGGATTATTACTTTAAAAACGTAAATACCGAAACCGATGAGGCCCTGGATAACCTGCTGCTAACGCAGGGCTGGAGCCGGTTTACCTGGAACGACGTGCTCGACAATAAAACGCCGGCGTTCAACTTTTTACCTGAGTATGGTGGGCACATCATTAATGCTAAAATAGTCGCCACCCAAACTAACGCACCGGCAAAGGGTATCATCGCCTATCTCGGAGTACCGGGAAAGCGGGTGCAGTTGTATACGGCGCAAAGCGACTCGCTGGGCCGTTTGTCCTTTTTTACGAAGGATCTTTACGGTCCGGGTGAAGTGATCGCTCAAACAAATGAGTTGATCGACAGCACTTACCGTATCGATCTGCTCAGCCCGTTCTCCGAACAATATTCACATACAAGCTATCCGGCTTTTCAGTTTCATGGTTACACGGCGCGCGCACTGCAGGAACATAGCCTTGGAATACAAGCACTCAATATATATACCGGCAACTTGCTGAAACAGTATTTTAACCCGGTAACGGATAGCAGCGCCTTTTACGGGACGCCTTATAAAAGCTACAAGCTGGATGATTTTACGCGCTTTACTACTATGGAAGAAGACTTGCGCGAATACGTTTCGGAAGATAACATTGTGAACACCCGTGGTAATTTTCATATAAAGGTGCTAAACAATCACGGATTTCTGGATGGCGACCCGCTTTGCCTGGTCGACGGTGTGCCGGTTTTTAATATCAATAAAATATTTACCATCGACCCATTGAAGGTGCGGAAACTGGAAGTGGTACCATTCCGTTATTACTACGGCCCTGCCGAAGCGGAAGGTGTGTTTAGCTTTACTACTTACAAAGGCGACCTGGGCGGCGTTGAACTCGACCCACGTGCTATAGTGGTGGACTATGAAGGCATGCAATTGCACCGGGAATTCTATTCACCGGTTTATGATACCGAAGCGCAAGCTGCCAGCCGGATACCCGATTTTCGTAACGTGTTGTACTGGAGCCCGGCTGTAAATACGGGCAGTCCTGTTTCTTTCTATACTTCTGATCAGCCCGGAAAATATGTAGGCGTTGTACAGGGGCTTACTGCCAATGGCGATGCGGGCAGCCAGTACTTTATGTTTGAGGTAAAATAAGGTTAGAGCGAAATGGGTCTCCGGCAAATGAAACTAAAGTTACTTTTTGTTGCTGTTTTTAGCCTTGCGGCGACGTGTTTCAGCGCATCGGCCCAAAAAGTGACGCTGGATTATTATTTTAACCACGAGGTTCGAAAAACGGCCGGTGGTAAGCTTGAACGCTACCACTATACCTGGGAAGACAAAACCAATAGCGGGTTTTCTATTTTTGGCGAAGCTTTTAAACGGGCCGGCGCAACGCTTGACACGCTGGGGGAGGCACCGTCCGCCGCTAATTTGGCCGGAACAAAAATTTATATCATCGTTGATCCGGACACAAAAAAGGAAAGCCCCGACCCGAAATACATCCAGCCGGAAAATATTATGCAAATAGCCGCCTGGGTTAAACAGGGCGGGGTATTGCTGATGATGGCTAATGACAGCGCCAACGTGGAATTACCGCATTTTAATAACCTCGCCGCAGTTTTTGGCATGCATTTTAACGATGACCTGCAAAACCATGTGGTTGACGACGCGCATTTTGAAGATGGTGCGGTGCTTATAAGGGGTAACCCGATGTTAATCACTGCGCACAAAATATTTATGAAGGACGTTTGCTCTATCGCCACTGCGGGCCCGGCGAAACCGGTATTAAAAAACAAAAACGGGGCAACCATCATCGCTACGGCCAAATACGGTAAAGGCACCGTTTTGGCGGTTGGCGACCCTTGGTTTTATAATGAATATGTGAACGGCCGCTTGCCCCGCGGCTTCCAAAATGACAAGGCAGCGAACGATGTTGTAAAGTGGCTGATAGCGCAAACCAAAAAGTAGGGACGCAAAATTTTGCGTCCTGCAGGAATATTATTTATGCTTTAGCATCGAGGCCGCGGCTTCATCCATGAACCATTCAATTTCGCCAATGATCGGTTCAATCAGTTGGGCCGGGTATTCTTCAATATCCTCGTCATCTTCCAGCACATGATGAACGGCTATTGCCTTACCCCCGCCATATACTAAAAAGGCGATGTGCCGGGCCTCGTTGATCATCGGCGCATTTAGCGTGATGCGATAAACCTGCTGATCGGGCAGGAAAACATCTTTTACACCGGGTGTCCTGTCGTGCAGAACCGGAGTATAAGGGAACAACGAAGCCGTATGGGAGTTATCGCCAAGGCCAAGCAAGATCAGGTCAAAGCTCATTTCGTCTTCGTCAAAAAACTCATCGATTTCTTCCCCGTATTTTTTTGCAGCATCTGCCGGGCTCAGGCTGGTATCTACCGCAAAAACATGATCAGCGTCAATCATTAGGGGGATAAAAAGTGCGTTTTTGGCCATCAGGTAATTGCTGTCTTTATCGGTTTGCGGCACATTGCGTTCATCGCCAAAAAAGAAATAAACTTTTTCCCAGTCAACCCGGTCATGATAAGCGGAGGCAAGCAATTCATACAATTTTTTTGGCGAATTACCTCCTGATAAGGCAACTGAAAACTTCCCCCTGGCTGAGATCGATTCGTTGGCAATTGCAACAAAATGTGCGGCCAAGGCGTCAAGCACTTCCTCCTCGCTATTAAATATATTTAAACTCATAAATCTTTTTCTTCTTTCGGACTTTCCGGACTCCCGGACTTATTTCTTCGAAATCGGCAACGTAAACCAGTTAAACCCATCCCTTGCGATCAGCGCTTCTGCTGATTCCGGTCCCCATGAATCAGCAGAATAATTCGGAAAATTCAGGCTCTTTTTATGTTGCCAGGTGCTCAGTATCGGCATGATCAGTTCCCAGGCCGCTTCTACCTGGTCGCCGCGCATAAATAAGGTTTGATCGCCCAACATGGTGTCCAATATCAGGGTTTCATAAGCTTCCGGCGCCTGTGTATCATAAGTGCCTTTATAGTCGAAAACCATATCAACGGTATTTAAAACCATATCAAGGCCCGGTCGTTTCGCCTGTACCTGCAGGCGGATGCTCATTTCCGGCTGGATGCTAATGATGAGGCGGTTTTGCTGCCAGCTTTCGGCTGCCTCAGTAGGGAAGATCAAATGCGGCACGTCCCTGAATTGGATAGTGATTACCGATGATGACTGGTGCATCCTTTTGCCGGTGCGCGCATAAAAGGGCACACCCTGCCAGCGCCAGTTATCTATAAAAAACTTAACGGCGGCAAAAGTTTCGGTATTTGAATCCGGGTCAACTTTTGCCTCCTGGCGATAGCCGGGCACTTCCTTGCCCTGCATCCAGCCGCTGGCATATTGTCCGCGCACAGCCGACATACGCACATCATCCGGGCTAAACCGGCGCATCGCCCGTAGCACATCAACCTTGCGGTCGCGTACCTCGTCGGCATTAAAACTTACAGGCGGTTCCATGGCAATGTGACAAAGCAATTGCAACAGGTGGTTTTGTATCATATCGCGCATGGCGCCGGCACCATCGTAGTAATCGCCGCGCTCTTCAACGCCAAGCTGTTCAGTAACCGAGATTTGCACGTGTTCGATAAAATTACGGTTCCACAAAGGCTCCATAATGGAGTTGGCAAAGCGGAAGGCCATAATATTTTGCACTGTTTCCTTACCCAAATAATGGTCGATACGGTAAACCTGGTGCTCATCAAAAATACCGGTCAGCAGTTTGTTCAGCTCTTTGGCCGTTTCCAGGTCGTGGCCGAACGGTTTTTCGATCACAATCCTGACCCGCTCTTTATCAGTTGCTAGTTTGGCCTTTGAAATATTTGAGGCGATAATCGGGAAAAAGTTAGGAGCTACTGCTAAGTAAAAGATCACGTTTGCCTTTACTTTCCAGTCAGCATTGAATTTCTCAATGCTTTTACCAAACTCCTTATAAGTTTCGGCATCCTTAATATCCGATACCTGGTAATAAATATTTTTCTCAAATTCACCCCATTTGGCTGCATCGGTCTTCCCGCTGCGCGAAAACTGGTCGATGTCGCTATGCAGGTTTGTTCTGAACTGCTCGTCAGTAAACTTGGTGCGGCCGGTGCCGATAACGGCATATTGCGGGGGCAGCCAGCCGTCGAGGAACAGGTTGTACAAAGCGGGAGCGATCTTGCGCGAGGTAAGGTCACCGGTGCCGCCGAAAATGATGAATATGGTGGGTTGTGTTTTTATGCTTGAATTGCTCATGTCAGCAAATGTTTAAATCAATTAGTTTATTGGGGTCCACTGCGTGTGGAATACGCCCTCTTTACCGATCAGCTCATAAGTGTGCGCGCCAAAATAGTCGCGCTGGGCTTGCGTAAGGTTAGAGGGCATCCTTGCAGTGCGGAAATTATCAAAATAGCTTAATGAAGACGCAAAAGCCGGCACCGCGATCCCTGCAGAGATTGCGGTCGAAATCATTTTACGTGCGCCGGGGGCAGCATCCTTAACCTCCTGCTCCACATGCCCGTCAAGCAATAGGTGTTGAAGACCGGATTTTCCCTGGTGGGCATTGTAAATGTCTTTTAAAAACTCTGAGCGGATAATACAGCCGCCGCGCCATATTTTGGCGATCTGGTCGAGCTGGAGGTTATAGTTATATTCGGCGGATGCCAGCGCCAGCAGGTGCATACCCTGCGCATAAGTGATGATCATGCTGAAATAAAAAGCCTGCTCAAGGGCTTCCAGGTACTCAGCCTGGTTGACATTAAGCTGTATCTCGTCCTTGCTATAAACCGCGGCAGCCTGTTCCCTTAGCGATTTGTATTTAGAAAGATCGCGCATTGAAACTGCGGTATCTACAGTCGGGATTGGCGCCTGCAGGTCCATCGCCACCTGCGAAGTCCATTTGCCGGTACCTTTTGCTTTAGCCTCGTCTTTAATATCATCCAGCAATAAATGATCGGTTCCCGGCGCTTTAAAGGCAAAAATATCTTTGGTTATATCAATCAAAAACGATTTCAAACGCCCATCGTTCCATTGGGTAAATACCTGGCCGATGGTATCATTATCCATCTTCAGCCCTGTTTTCATGACCTGGTAAGCTTCAGCGATTAGCTGCATCAGCCCATATTCAATACCGTTATGCACCATTTTTACAAAATGGCCAGAAGCACCCGGGCCAATATAGGTTACACAGGGCTCGCCGTCAACCTTAGCTGCAATGGCTTCAAAAATAGGTTTCATTACGTTGTAGGCTTCTTTGTCGCCGCCCGGCATCATGCTGGGTCCGCGCCGTGCGCCTTCTTCGCCGCCTGATACACCCATACCGAAAAAGTGAAGGCCGATGGCTTCCAGTTGGTCAACACGGCGGTTGGTATCAGTAAAATGGGAGTTGCCGCCGTCGATCAGGATATCGCCTTTGTCCAGTAGCGGCGTCATTTCTTCAATTACAGCATCAACTATTTTACCGGCCGGCACCAGCATCATAATGGCGCGCGGCTTAGTGAGGCTTTGTACAAATTCTTTGGCGTCGCTAAAGCCTTTCACATCTTTATCCTTGCCTTCTTCATTCAGCGAAGTGACTTTTGACGCGTCCTGGTCAAGCCCGGCTACGGCATAGCCATGGTCGGCCATATTGAGCAGCAGGCTGCGGCCCATGGTGCCCAGGCCTATCATACCAAAAGCATATTTATTTGTTGTTGAGCTCATTTTCTAAGATTGATTTTCTTGTTTTAGTTTTTCCAGTATTTCTTTAGTGGTTTCGAAGCTGGTGTGATGGAAGGCGCGGATACCAAGGCGCTGCGCTGCATTTACGAACATAATACGGTCGTCAAAGTAAACACACTGGTTGGGCTGCGCCGAGGCTACACCCATCGCCAACATAAAGATGCCGGGATCAGGTTTGCGCATTTTTACCTCGCACGAAGAAATAAAGGCGTCGAAGACCTCATGCAGCTTGTATTTTTTGATGCGGTAATCGTTCAGCTCTTTACCCTCGTTGTTGATAGAAATTACGCGGAACCCGCAATCTTTCTTCCATTCCTTCAGCCATTTTAGCGTGTTTTCCAGTTCGACACTTTGTTTGAACATAAAGTCCTTAAAGTCTTCGCGGGTAAAATCGCGCGGATGGTTAAAGATCACCGTATCGAGGTATTCATCGAGCGATATCCTGCCGATTTCGTACACGTTAAAGATGAAATTATGCAGTGCGTCAAATTCCTTGTAATCTACATTGAACAATTTGGCAGCCTCCGCTCGCGACTCGTGTCCCCAGCCATTGCTGAGTAGCACGCCGCCAACATCAAAAAACAATATCCGTACTGATGCTGCTTCCACGGCAATTAAACTTTAGTTTTCTGGCCTTCAATTGCGTTCAACAGTTTTTCAAAAGGCTTGTTGAATTTTTCAATGCCTTCGTCTTCCAGTTGCTGGGTGATCTGGTCAATGTCGATGCCGCCTTTTTTAAGCCTTTCCAATACTTCTGTTGCGGCATCCAGCCCGTCTTCCAATGTCTCGGCGGCAATGCCATGATCGCGGAAAGCTTCGATGGTTTCCAGGGGAACGGTATCTACTGTATCCGTGCCGATCAGCGCCTCAACATATTTGGTATCCTTAAATGCAGGGTTTTTGCTGCTGGTGCTGGCCCATAGCAAGCGCTGTGGTTTTGCGCCCTGTGCCGCTAGTTTTTCCCAGCGCGATCCGCTGAACACACGTTTATAAATTTCATAAGCCTTTTTTGCTGACGCGATGGCCACTTCGCCTTTCAGATCTCCTAAACCTTTTTCGTCCAGCATCGGGTCAACCAAAACATCGATCCTGCTCAGGAAGAAGCTGGCAACTGATGAGATATGCGCAATATGATGCCCTGCGGCCAAATGATCTTCCAAACCTGCTATGTATGCCTCGGCAACTTCCTCGTAACGGGGTAAGCCAAACAATAGGGTTACGTTGATATTGATACCTTTGGCGATAGACCGCCGTATGGCGGCAAGGCCCGGTTTTGTGCCAGGTATCTTGATCATTACATTTTTGCGGTCGACTGCCTTCCAAAGCTGTTCGGCCTGTTTTGCGGTGCCATCGGTGTCCAGCGCCAAAAACGGGGACACTTCAAGGCTTACATAGCCGTCTCCTCCCTTCGATTCTTCATAAACCCCTTTGAACAGGTCGGTGGCGTTTTGGATATCCTTAATGGCCAGCCCAAAGAAAATTTCTTCGTTGGTTTTATCGGTGTCGGACAGTTTGCGAATATCCGCATCATAATCCGAGCTGCTGGTAATGGCTTTTTCAAAGATGGCCGGGTTGGAGGTTACCCCCCTTATGCCGTCTTCATCGATCAGTTTTTTTAGCTTCCCGGTGGCCATGATCTCACGGTCGATAAAATCGAGCCAGATGCTCTGCCCGAAGCTGTGTATTTGTTTTACCCTGTTTGTTTCCATGATAATGTATTTATTATAAATTCAAAAATATCTGTCGTAGAGACGCGATACATCGCGTCTTTTTATTTGCCTGTCCCGGGGAGACGCGATGTATCGCGTCTCTACAATTATGCAACCAAAACCTCTACATCAAAACCCATAAATAAGCCGCTTTCAATAACGCCGGTAATGGATTTTATTTTTATTTCGAGATCATCCGGCACTTCATCAAACTTTGCATCCACCACAAGGTTGCCATTTTCGGTGATCACCGGGCCGTCTTTTCCTTTTGCCGGCCGAAGCAATATGCTGGTCGCCCCCAATTTCAACAACCTATCTTCCACATGCAGCAAAGCCTGCGGGAAAACCTCTATTGGAACCGGGAACTTTGTACAAAGTTTGTCAACCAGTTTGGTTTCATCAATAATAATATAATTTTTTGCACTCGATGCCATCATCAACTTTTCCTTAAACATTGCACCACCGCGGCCTTTTATCAGGCTGCGTTTAGGGTCAACCTCGTCTGCGCCATCGAACAGCCAGTCGGGCCGGTTTTCAAAGAGTGTGGTTAGCTGTACACCCAGTTTGCTGCAGGCCATACTGAGTTCAATAGATGTAGCAATGGCTTTGATATTCAATTTCTCGGCCTTTACCCTTTCCGCAATTGCGACCAGCGCAAGGAAAGATGTCGACCCTGAGCCCACACCGATCACATCGCCATCCGTCACTTTTTCGGCAATTTTCAACGCAACTTTTTGCTTAGCCTCGCGGTTGATGATCGTATCCGACCATGCTAAATTTTCGATGATGCTGCTTTGCCAGTTCATTACTTTTTCCCGGTTTCAGTCTTTTTTTGGTCTTCCAACATTGCCAAAAGATTTGCTTTGTCGCCGGCCGGAGGGTATTCAAAATTTATAATTACCCAGTGCCCATCTTCTTTTGTTACTTCGGCCACTGCTAATACCTCAGCGGCTTGAATTGCTTTTTGCGGCTGCCCCTTTTTTATGTTATGAACATCAACCCAAAACCTATTTCCCTCTTGTCTTACGTTGCAGGTTTGAAGACCTGCCCCCAAATCCTGACCTGCAATAAATGGGTCGAAATCCAAACCAATGTCTTCATCATCCTTTAATGGTCTGTTATAATAGTCTGATAGCGCTGTTCGCAGGTGAGCGCTAAAAAACTCCCGGCTGTGCTTCATTGCAATCTGTTGTGAAGATAGTTTACCCGGTTTTTGAACAGGCTCTGCATCGAACAACACGGAGTACCAGTCATAAAACTTCTGTACAAAAACGCGGGCGCTTTCTTTATCATCTGGTTTTGCCTGCGCTTTTATATTTGCTGAAAAAGCGGTACACAGCACAATCAAGCCTGAAATTAAAAAATACCTTTTGATCATTTTCATAGGTAACCCAATACTTACGAAGTTTTCAAAACTTCGTAAGTCTGCACGTTTCTTTTATAAAAGCGCTTTAGCTTTGTTAACAACATTATCCACTGTAAAGCCAAATTCCTTATACAGATCTTCCGCCGGGGCCGATTCGCCAAAGGTTGTCATACCCAAAAAATCGCCTTCATCGCTGACATATTTATGCCAGCCCATCGGCGATGCCATTTCAACGGCCAGCCGCTTTTTATGAGCTTTAGGAAATACGGATTCTTTGTAGGCAGCGCTTTGTTTTTCAAAAAGCTCCCATGAGGGCATGCTTACCACACGGGTAGATATGCCTTCTTCTTCCAGTTTGGCCTGGGCCTGGAGTATTAATGCTACTTCAGATCCTGTTGCCACTAATATTAAATCCGGTTTTTTGCTCGCTTCCGAAAGCACGTATGCGCCTTTTTCCAAACCGCTTGCTTTGCCGTATTTGTCCTGGTCGAGAATCGGCAGACCCTGGCGGGTAAGCACCAATGCAACAGGACCGGTTGTATGTTCCAGCGCCACTTTCCATGCCTGTGCGGTTTCATTCGCATCGGCAGGGCGGATCAGCATAATATTCGGTATCGACCGCAATGATGCCAACTGCTCGATCGGCTGGTGGGTAGTTCCATCCTCACCTAAACCGATACTATCGTGGGTGTACACGTATATCGGCCGGACCTTCATAATGGCCGCTAAGCGGATGGGCGGGCGCATATATTCTGAAAACATCAGGAAGGTAGCGCCGAAGGGAATGATCCCTTTGGTCAAAGCCATACCATTTAATATTGATCCCATCGAATGTTCGCGGATGCCGAAGTGGAAATTGCGGCCTGCACGGTCTTCCGAAGTAAATGAGTTATATTCCTTTAAATTGGTGTCGGTAGATGGTGCAAGGTCGGCAGAGCCGCCGATCAATGCAGGTAAAGTTCCGGCGATAGCATTCAGCACTTTCCCTGAAGCCTGGCGGGTAGCCATTTTAGGGTCGGACGCCTTGAACACCGGCAGTTTTTCTTCCCAGCCATTTGGCAACTTATCGCTGCTAAACAATTCATACTCGGCCGCCAATTCAGGGAATTTCTCCTTGTACTGCGCGTACAGATCGTTCCATTTGCTTTCCAAACCGGGACCGCGGTCGCCTTTTTCGCGGTAATATTTTAATACCTTATCAGGAACGACGAATGATTGTTCCGGATCAAAGCCAAAGAACTGTTTAACCAGTTTTATCTCATCAGCGCCCAGCGGCGAGCCATGCGCGCCGGCTGTATTTACTTTGTTCGGACTGCCATAGGCAATTTGCGTACGTACCTTAATGAGCGACGGTTTCTGGGTTTCCATCTTCGCATTCAGCAATGCGTTTGACATTGCTTTCAGGTCGTTGCCGTCGGTAATGGTTTGCACATGCCAGCCATAGGCCTCGAAGCGTTTGGCCACATCTTCGTTAAAAGTGATATCGGTATCGCCCTCTATCGATATGTGGTTGTCGTCATACAAATAAATAATATTGCCCAATTCCAGGTGACCGGCTATAGAGGCGGCTTCAGAGGCAACACCTTCCATCAGGTCGCCATCGCTGCAAATGGCATATATTTTATAGCTGAAGATGTCGTACCCGGGTTTATTATACCGTGCGGCCAAATGTTTTTGCGCAATCGCCATACCCACGCCGTTGGCAAAACCCTGGCCCAGCGGGCCTGTTGTTACGTCGATACCCGGGCATAAGCCATACTCGGGGTGACCGGCAGTTTTGCTGTGTAGCTGGCGGAAGTTTTTGATGTCATCCAGTGTTAGGTCATATCCTGTTAGATACAAATAGCTGTATTGCAGCATGCAGGCGTGCCCGTTTGATAAAATAAAACGGTCGCGGTTGGCCCAGTGCGGGTTTTTTGGGTTGTAGTGCATATAGTCAGCCCAAAGCAGGTGTGCCATCGGGGCCAGTGCCATAGGCGTGCCCGGGTGGCCCGAATTGGCCTTTTGTACTGCATCCGCAGATAATATCCTTACGGTATCGATTCCTAAAGTTTCTATGTCTTTTGTTTCCATTATTGTGCTATATGATGAACTATTTTGCAGCTTTTGCTTCTTCTTTTTTGGCAGGTGCAGCATTGGGTTGTTCTTCCTGCTGCCAAAGCCTGGCGCCGCCCTTTATACCGTCGGCGTTCGATACTATCTTCATGTTTTTATCAAGCTTAAAGGTCAACTTGTCTGAGTTGCCGCCGCCAATGTATAAATAATCGTAGTTGAATACCGTTTTTAACACTTCAAAAACCTTTTGCATACGGCGGTTCCATTTTTTAAGGCCGTCCTTTTCAATGGCCACCTCGCCAATATATTTATCGTACGATTTTACTTTACCCACCGGCTGGTGCGAAAACTCCAGGTGCGGCAACAGGGTTCCGTTGTACAACAAAGCGGTGCCGAACCCGGTGCCTAAAGTGATCACCAGTTCAAGGCCTTTGCCTTTTACTACACCCAGGCCCTGCATGTCGGCGTCGTTTACCACTTTAGCGGGGTGCCCCAATTCTTCCTGCAATTTTTTGGCGAAATCGAAATCTTTCCAGGCATCGTTAGCTAAATTGGGCGCCGTTTTAACTACGCCATCGCGTACATAACCCGGAAAACCAACCGAAATCCTGGTAAAATCAGGAAAGTCCTTCACCAGCGTTTTGATCGAGCTCACTATATTATCAGGGGTAGCCGGCAGGGGGGTGGGCACTTTTTCATAGGCCTTTTGCAGTTCGCCAGCCTGGTTTAAAATGGTACCCTTGATGTGCGAGCCGCCAATGTCGATGGATAGGATTTTTAAAGGGTCGGAAGTTGTTGTCATTAAATTGGTTTTAAATTGGTTTGATTTGACGGGAAAGCGATAAAATGTTCAGCCTTGTTAACACCGGCTTTTTTGGTTGATGAATAATTGATATTAAGATTTTTAGCGCTGTAAATATCAAAATTAAATGAGAATTAATTGTTAACAATTCGCAGTAATATTCAACGCCAAATAAACAACTTTAACACAACATTATTTGCAACGGGATTGTTTTTTTAAGCTGAGATGGCAGGCTTTTTACAAGGATATTGCAAACGGCATTGTGGCAAGTGCGGAGCTTACTTACATTTGCCTGGGATAAAAAAATCAATTATTTATGAAAGCATTTTTAGGAATGGGCCTGCTGGGCTCTAATTTCGTTCGCGCCATGAGGCGCAAGGATATACCAGTACAGGTATGGAACCGCACAAGTGCTAAAGCAACCGCATTAGGGCAATATGGCGCACATGCGTTTGAAGATGTTCCCGGCGCGGCAAATGGCGCCGATACCATCCACCTTACGTTAAAAGACGATTCGACGGTGGACGAAGTGCTTGCCAAAGCTGAACCGGGATTATCGCCCGGCGCGATGATCATCGACCATACCACCACCTCCAAAGAAGGCGCCATTGCGCGGACTGCCGCCTGGAAGGTTAAAGGATTTACCTATTTACACGCCCCTGTTTTTATGGGCCCGTCAAACGCCTTTGACGGATCGGGCTATATGCTCGTTTCAGGTGACCAGGCTGTTGTTGCAAAAGTGCAGGGGGAACTTTCCGGTATGACCGGCAAACTGATCAATTTAGGGCCAGAAGAAGGAAAAGCCGCGGCAATAAAACTGCTGGGCAACCTGTTCCTGATCAGCCTTACCGCCGGTATTTCGGATATGCTGGCGCTCGCCAAAGTTTTTGGCGTTTCACCGGATGATCTACTGATCTTATTTGAGTCCTGGAACCCGGGTGCCGCTGTGCCTGCAAGGCTAAAACGAATCGCGTCAGGCAGTTTTGAACAGCCATCATGGGAGTTGAGCATGGCGAGAAAAGACGCCGGCCTGATGATTTCGGCAGCAGACGAAGGCGGCGGACATTTAATGGCCATACCGGCTATCGCTGCCGAAATGGATATGTGGATAGAAAAAGGGTATGGCAATTATGACTGGAGTGTAATTGCCAAGAATAGTTTGCCGTAACCATTAATTCAATCCAGCTGCCCGTCAATATGCGCGCCGATCTCCTGAATAGTCGCTTGCGGTAATATCGTCCCGTTGGTTTGCACCCATCCGGCTGCTGAATCATACTCAATTTCAGCGGCGTAGCGGTTGTTTAAAAAAATGGCGTACGAGTTGACCATCAGCAATGCTTCACAAAACAAAAGCCTGCCGGAGTATTTTATTTCAAATCCGATGGTAGTTTGTTCGTTTTCCATCGAACAAATATAATAGACAGAAATTAAAAATACTAATTTTTTTAGTATTTTTAATGCGAGGTTTGATTACAAGAATCGCTATGACCCGCTCGCCGAATTTAAATAACCAGCTAAATTAGCTATGCCTTTCGCAGCGATACCAATTTGATCCTGCGCTTCGGTCCAGTTGCGCTGCTCAATGGCTTCGCGTATGCCGGGCAGGGTTTTTACCCCATAGCCGGTATAAAAGCCGGGGGCGTAAATGCTATGCCGGTACCATTGGCGGCGGGGCAGGCCGTCATTTAGCAGTTGCTGCTCAGCGCGGTAAAGTGCCTGGTTCAGCTTGTCATGATCGGTATCGGTTTGCGATGTGGCTGTCCAGGCCGCAGCCAGCTTGTCAGCGCTCTTTTTCAATGAGTCGAGCGCGGTTTTCAAAGCGGTAAAGTCCAGTTTCGGTACGTCGGTTTTTGCAACCGGGGGCTGCTCATGTTTGGTAGGGTCGGCAGCTAATGTGAAATCATTTGATTTGATCAGCTGGTTTTCCATCGCAGTGCTTTCGCGCATGTTGTCGGTCAGGTCGCTCAACTCTTTGGCGTATTTTTCAATAGTAGCCTGCAGGCTCCGGAAATCGAACGGCAACAGGTCGGCGTCAGCCATTCTGAGGATTGCGTGGCCGGCTGTTTTTGAAAGCGCCACGCCATAAACAAAAGTCGGGTCTTTAAACCGTCGGTAATCATCAAAAGAATCATAAATGGAATGGTACTCCCCGCCGCCATCTTCGCCGCCGTAGCCAAGATCGAGCGTGGTTATGCCTAAATGCTGCAAAAACGCTGAATAATCCGAACCCGAGCCAAGCGACTCGAGGAGACTCCCCTTCCGGTCAAGTATTTCTTTCCTTTCCTTTGCTGTTTTTGCGTCTACCAGGTCGCGCGCCTTTTTCCTGTCGAAAACGCTGGCATTAGTTTCCGGATCGGTTACGCCTTCGGTTATCTCGTCCATAAAATTCTCCAGTGCCTGGGAACCGCCGCCGCCGTAAAAGCCGCGCCCGTTGCTGTCGGAGTTGATATACACGACCGCTTTTTGCTGCAGTTCCTTATCATGTGCTTCGGCAAATTCAGTCGACCCTAATAAGCCGGGTTCTTCGCCATCCCACGAGCAATATACAATGGTGCGTTTTGGGCTCCAGCCCGTTTTCAGCAGGTCGCCGAGCGCTTTTGCTTCATCCAGCATAGCCGATTGCCCGCTGATAGGATCGCCGGCGCCATTCACCCAGGCATCGTGGTGATTACCGCGCATTACCCATTCATCCGGCCAAACCGAGCCTTTTATTTTGGCGATCACGTCATAAGCAGGCACCATGTCCCAGTTAAATTCAAGTTTTAAATGGACGGTTGCCACGCCCGGGCCGATATGATAGGTAATAGGCAAACCGCCCTGCCAGTCGCGCGGGGCTACCGTGCCGTCAAGCGCAGCCAATAGCGGCTGGGCGTCGTGATAGCTGATGGGCAGCACCGGTATTTTTAAAATGGTTGGCGCGTCTTTCCTGTCCAGTCGTTTGGCATCCTTTGTTGCGCCAACTCCCGGTGTAAGCGGGTCGCCGGGATAGATCACCATATCCATCACCGAGCCGCGCTGAACGCCATATTCATTTTTATAGGCGCCTTTTGGATAAACATCGCCAGCTGAATAACCATCGTCTGCCGGATCGGAATAGATGATACAGCCAATTGCGCCATGTTCGTAAGCCACTTTTGGCTTAATACCCCGCCACGAACCGCCATATTTGGCGATAACAATTTTGCCTTTTACATCGATGCCCAGTTTGGCCAGCCGCTCATAATCATCCGGCAGGCCATAGTTTACAAAAACCAGTTGACCGGTAACATCTCCGTCGGCACTCCACGCATTATAAGTGGGTAACTGGTTAGCCTGGCCGGAGGTGGCGTCTTCGGCCAACGCTTGTTCCTTTAATAAGGCGGTGTATTTCGTTGGTCCAGTGAGTTCAAGCAGGCGGGTTTTTGGCGTTGGGTAAAGCACAGTATAGGTTTCGATATGGGCGTCCAAACCATAGCTTTTATATTTTTTAAGGATCGTTTCGGCCACAGCCTTGCTCCCCGGCGAACCAACATTATGTGGGAATGCGGATAACTCTTTTATCGTTTGGCCGATGTAGGGGGCGCTTAATCCAGCGTCGAAGGCCTGCTCGGTTTGCAGTTCTTTTGCTGAAGTGACATCGGTAAAGCCGGTAATTTTTTGTTGTGCCTGCGTGGCGGCGGTTATGGCGATCAGGGCCAGGGTAAGGGTTCTCTTCATTTCGGGGCGTGTGAGCCGTGAAAATAGAGATTTTGGAATAGACCGGCAATTTGGTTATAAGTTTGCCGCCTTTTTGCAGAGACAACGTTGCATAAAAGAGAAAGCCCCGCGCCTATTGCATAATCCAATGCGTTAAGCGAAGGGCGTGTATTCTTTCTAAATTAAAGTAGTTAGGCGTTACCCGTTCATTGGCACAATATACCTAACCTCAACATTGCCGCCCATCTTTAAAACGGGACAGCCTTTGGCAAGCTCGATGGCCTCGGCCAATGTTTCCGTTTTTAAAATGGTAAAGCCGAGGATTATCTCTTTGATTTCGGCAAAAGGGCCATCGGTAACGGTATCGGCCCTTAAATTAGCGCCATCAAAGCCCAGCCGGTTGCCGGCGTTAGCCAGCTTACCTTGTGCGGCAATGCTGCCCATCCAGTCCTGCCAGGGTTTACTGATTTCTTTCATTTGTTCGGGCGAAGGTGTTGCGTCGCCGGTGGGCGGAACGTTCCTGAAGATCAACAAAAATTCTTTCATGATTTTAATATTTTAATTGTTTATAACTCCATGACGACCGCTCTTTTTGATATTGGACGCGTCTTTAATTATTTATTTAGTCTGAAGTCGAAAGCCTTGAGCCCAAAGTCAAAAAAAAGAAGGTGGCTTCGGACTTTCGACTCAAGACTTCGGACTTAATTAGTCATCACCGGCCTAACCTCCACATATCCACCCAATAACAAAATCGGGCAGCCGTGGGCCATAGCAAAGGCGTCGTCCAGCGAGTCGGCCTTTACAGTGATCAATCCGCCCAGTATTTCTTTTACTTCGGCATACGGGCCATCGATGATCATGTTGCCAGGTTTTAAAATACGGCCCTCGAAGCTGAGGCGGGCACCGCTCACAAATTTATTTTTGGCAGATATACCGGCCAGCCAAACGTCCCACTTTTTGGCAAATTCCTGCATTACCTCGGGCGAAGGCCTGGCATCGCCGGTTGGGGCATTTCTGAAAAGCATTACAAACTCTTTCATCGCTTTAATATTTTAGTTTTTGGCGCATAACGATCAAAGATTTAAATATTGGACAAAATAGCGAAATAATGACTTAGATAAAGGAGCACGTTCTTAATTCGACATCCTCTGTAGAAATAATATTACAAACCGGCCATTGCTGTAATTACCAAAAGCCGCTATATTTGATTGTCCCCGTTTTTGTAGCCAATTAATCCCCAATAATAAATTTGTTAAACATGAAAGATCATAATGTTTCGAGGCGCCGTTTTATCGGCGCCGGTGTGCTTGCGGCAGCAGGGCTGGCGCTTACGTCAAAAAATTCATTTGCAAAAGGGTTGTTTAAACCTGTAAAGGTTGATTCAAAAATAAATGGTGTGCAGATCGGTGTCATAACGTATTCGTTCCGCAGCATGCCCAGCGACATCGACCATCTTTTGCAGTACTGCATCCAGTGCAATATCAACGCGGTTGAATTGATGGGCGAAGCCGCCGAGGCTTATGCGGGCGCCCCCAAACGTGATGGCAGCGCCGATTTTGCTAAACGACTCGCCGACTGGCGCGAAAACACGATCATGGACCCCTTTGTAGCCATCCGTAAAATGTTTAATGACCAGAACATCAATATATACGCATGGAAACCCAACGCCCTGGGGGCCAAAAATACCGACGGCGAAATAGCTTACGCTTTCAAGGCCGGCCAGGCGCTCGGCTGCAGTCATGTTACGGTGGAGTTGCCTGAGGACAATGCCCAAACCCAACGACTTGGCGACCTGGCTGAAAAAAGCGGCATGATGGTTGGCTACCATGCCCATACCCAGGCCACCCCTACGCTTTGGGACACGGCCCTTGCGCAATCCAAGCACAATGCCATCAACCTCGACATCGGACACTATGTGGCAGGGACGAGCAGCAGCCCGATTGATTTTATCCAGAAAAACCACAAACGCATTTTGAGCATGCACCTTAAAGATCGGAAGTTCCACAACGGGCCGAATATGCCCTGGGGACAAGGGGATACGCCCATAAAGGAAGTATTGCAGCTGATGAAGAAGGAAGGCTATAAATTCCCGGCAACTATTGAGCAGGAGTACGACATCCCCAAGGACTCCGACGCGGTTAAGGAGGTGATGAAATGTCGTGAATATGCAAAAAACGCGCTGGCTTAAATAGTCATTGGTCATTGGTCATTAGTGCGAAACGGCTAAACTTAATGACTAATAACTAATGACCAATGACCAATGACCATCTGGCATTAAAACCCCCTTAATATGGCGTTTTTGCCATTTCATAAATTGCGTATATTTGGTTTATAATTTATTGCCATGAAGGAAATCGCATTAGTTATACATGAGGATGCCACGCTTTCCACCATTACCGGCGCGATGGATATGTTTATCCATACCAACAGCCTTTACCAGCAAACCGGCAAATCGCAGCCATTTAAACTGGTAATAGCCGGCGAAAAGGAAAACAACAGCCTTTTGCCCATCAACCCGCTTTTTGTGAGCTACAGGCGAATTGACGAGCTGGAACAGCCGGACCTGATCATCGTCCCCGCTTTTTACGGCGATCGCGATAGCATGCTCAAAAAGCATCAGGATCTGATCAATTGGATTGCCGTTAAGTTTGAGGCTGGTTCGGAAATAGCCAGCTTATGTTCCGGTATTTATTTCCTGGCCGAGGCCGGGCTTTTGCCGGGCCGTGCCTGCACCGCACACTGGGCCGACATGGACGATATTGTCAGGCGGTATCCGGATGTAAACTTTCTCTCTGACATGGTGATCACTGATCAGGATGGCATTTATACCAGCGGCGGCGCATTCTCGTCATTAAATCTTATTTTGTACATGATCGACAAGTTTTGTGGGCGGGATGTGGGGATATGGGCCAGCAAGATGTTTTCGCTGGATATGGACCGGATGAGCCAGTCGCACTTTGCTGTTTTTAAGGGGCAGCGTTTGCATAAGGACAACGACATTTTAAAAGCGCAAACTTACATTGAGGAAAATCATCACCTGCCGCTGAACATTGATACCATTGCTGAAAAGAGTAACATGAGCAAACGCAATTTTATCCGCAGGTTTAAAAAAGCCACACATAATACACCATTTGAATACCTGCAACGCGTAAAAATTGAAGCGGCCAAAAAAGCGCTCGAAAAAGGCAATCAAAACATCAACCTGCTGATGTATGACGCAGGTTACAACGATATAAAAACCTTCAGGGAAGTATTCAAAAAAATTACCGGCCTTACGCCGCAGGATTATAAACGAAAATACAGCCGGGCGGATTTTGTGCTGAATTAGACACAGCATGTAGGGAGACGCAAAGCACTGCGTCTCTGCGTCAACGGGCGAAGTTATAAACCCATATTTTCCCTGTAAACATCCTCAAACGACTTATTCTTTTGTTTTTGGAAAATACTTGAAAACCTGGCATTTATCGGGTTAAGCAGTTGGATACATAATTGTTTATCATCCTCTGTTAAACCATTCACCATCATCCCTGCGACTTTAAGAACGAGCGCTTTTGCCTTTGCGAGGGTTTCTTCACCTTTCAAGGTAAGTTTAAGCCTTTTCACCCGCTTGTCTTCCTCATCGGAATACTCCGTAATCAATCCTCTTTTCTTTAGCCGGATCAGCATGTTTGTCCCGCTGGATAACTCGAGCAAATTGTCGTAAATAACTTCGGACTTTATCGGGTTCTTTTTATTGAATATGATCACCAGGATACCAAACTCTTCGATCTGGTCGAGGCCCGTTCCTTCCAATGCCTTATTCGAATACATGATATGAAACTTCCCGATCTTCCTGATCAATATAACCAGCTGTCCGTTAATATCAGGGACCAATTGCCATTCAGGAGCGATTTGTTTTTCTGCTTTCAGCGATAGGGATAGCTGGTGACGGCAAAAATCCTCTACGCTACCCTCGGGGTGCTCCTCCTCATAAGCACCCCATAATTTAATGAGCTCGACCGCTTTGTTCAATTTATTTACTGCCTTTTGGTAGCAAATTTAAATAAAATCTTACAATATATTTGCATTTTACTTCCATAAGGTATATATTTGTAATAAATTAATACCAAATAGTATTAATTTATATTAACAACGGTATTATGAAAAACAAACTAATACAGGCCTTTACGTTGCTGGCATCCGGTTTGCTTGCCGGCGTATTTTATTATGGAACCTTCACTGTTGTCCCGGCATTTTATGATGTGCCCATCGATGTTCATTTAAAGTTCCGGGTAGCGCTGATGAGCCACAATGCCGTGTACGTGCAATTTTTAACCGTCATTGCCATCCTGGCGCCCCTTTGGCTTGCCTTCGTCAACCAAAAATCACGGCTGATCAGAAACTACGCGTTGCTTGCGGCTTTAACGGCGCTGATCTCTATTTTGATAACAAGATTTGGCAATGTGCCGGTCAATCAATTGATGGCGGCCTGGGAGAAAAGTAAAGCACCGGCAAACTGGCGGGAAATATTAGACAGGTGGAACATGTTTAATGGCATCAGGACCGTGTTTGCTCTGGCAAGTTTTTTACTGGTCATAATTGCGTCGCAGGTAAGGCCTTCAGCGGAGAAAACAATCATTTTATAAATAATAGACAGCTGAATTCAGCCAAAATAAAACAACAATATGGAAACACAAACGCTCTATCATCTCGCCCTGGTAACACACATCGTGGCGCTTACCATGATCGCAGGGACAACATTAGTTGACTATGTGATCTTTAAGCAATTCTGGAAGCAACTGGCTATTGATGGGAGGAATGGCGTTGTCATTAACGAGGCAACTTCAAAATTTCCGCTTCTGTTTGGTGTGGGGTTTTTGCTGATCATTGTGTCCGGCGTGTACATGATGTACGTTACCAATGGCGCCTTTGGTGAACAAATTTGGTTCAGGATAAAGTTTGCCTTAGTGATCATTATTCTCATCAACGGAGTGGTTGTTGGCCGGAGGCAGGGATTAAAATTGCGAAAACTGTTAGCTGGAGAACTTCCGGGCAAAAAAATCGGAGACGAACTTGCAAAGGTTAGGCGAAATCTCAATGTGTTTCATAATTCGCAGCTCTTGCTGCTGCTTGCCATTTTTACGCTTAGCGTATTCAAATTCAATTAATCCCCGGCGTAAAAACAGGTTAAAAAACAATTAAAATGAATATATTGATCATAGGCGCGAACGGCGGTATCGGAAAGAAAACGGTTGAAACGGCCCTTGCGGCGGGCCACCGCGTAACGGCTATGGTGCGCAACCCGGCCAGCCTGTCCATAGTGCACCCGGAATTGAAGATTGTGAAAGGGGATATTCGTCAGCCGGAAACATTTGAAGGATTCCTTGATGGCCAGGATGTCGTCATATCGGCAATAGGTGAAAAAAACAGGGAGCCGACGACATTATACTCCGAAGGCAATCGAAATTTACTGCAGGCGATGGAGAAAAAGGGTTTAAAACGGGCGTTCTTTATTTCGGCTTCCGCGATTGAAATAAGCCCTGTGCAGCCATTTTTTATCAGGTTGGCCACAAAATATATTGTACAAAAATTATTTGGCAATGGCTATGCCGACCAGCGGGTAATGGAAAAACTAATAAAGGAGAGCAATATCGACTACACCATCATGCGCCCGCCCAGGTTGACAGACAAGCCGGCTACCGGCCGTTATCGCTTCGCTATAAATACTTTTCTGAAAAACTGCCTGATGATTTCGCGGGCGGATGTTGCGCACTTTATGATCAACAACATCAGCAATGAGGCGACTTATAAAACGACAGTCGAGATTGCCTATTAGATAAATAAGTGCTTCCAATTTGTAAATAAAATAAAATGGAAATATTGATTTTCAAAACAGACGTAACCAGCAGGAAAAAAGCCACGCGGGTTGGCCGGCTCCTGGCATCCGTTCAAACAATCAAACAATGGACCATCGACCTTGAGGATTGCGATAAGGTATTGCGCGTTGTTGCAACAAGGGTAACGCCCGGGTTTGTAGAATCGCTTTTGATGCGAGCTGGGTTTAACTGCTCAGTGCTTGATTAGGCCTTTTGTCGGGACGCATTGCATGCGTCCGCCCGTGTTTCAATAGGGCGATGCGCTTACCGCAGACCAACCCCCATCGACAATAATATTTTGCCCGGTGATTTGTGCGGAACCTGGCGAAACCAAAAACAGCACTGCGTTGGCCACATCTTCCACCGTAGCAGGGCGGCCCATCGGCGTAATGCGCGACCAGGTGTTTTTATATTCAGCGTCCTCCATTGTACGCTCGGTGAGGGTGGCTCCGGGTGCAACAGTATTCACGGTGATTTGATGCGGCGATAACTCAACTACTAAACTTTTTGCCAGCATTTCAAGCGCAGCTTTGGTCATGCCGTAAGCAGCGAGGTCCTGGTGTGCCTGGTGGCCCGTGACCGATGACATAAATAATATTCTTCCGCCGCTTTGTTGTTTGATCATCTGGTTGGCTGCCTTTTGGGCCAGAAAAAAACCGCCTTGCAAATTCAACCGCAATACGCTTTGGAGCGACTCAACCGGGTAGTTCAAAAAATCGCCGAATAAAGTGATACCCGCGTTGGCGATGGCAATATCCAGGTGGCCAAACTGCTTCACCGCGGTATCCACCAAGTGCTGGATGAATGCCAGGTCGGCAGCATCCCCCGCAAGCGCGCAGCATTGCCCGCCTGCTGCGACAATTTTTCCCGCGGCGGTTTTTACCAGCGCCTCATTAATGTCGTTTATCAAAACGGAAGCGCCTTCCGCTGCCATTTGCCTGGCGATCTCAAAGCCGATGCCCTGCCCCGCGCCGGTAATGATGGCGGTTTTCCCGGTGAATTTTTTGGTTGTCATTTTTAGCTATTTGTCATTTCGACCGCAGGGAGAAATCTTAAACGCACTGCATCCGAACTGAGCAGGCGGCAATACCTGATGTCGAAGATTTCTCCCTGCGGTCGAAATGACATCGTTTGTTAGTGTTAATGCGAATCCCGCAACACCCCAGCCCCTGATCCTCCCTTCAGAAAATCCATATCCGCACCGAGGTGGGCCTGTTCCACATGGTTTTGATACAGCCAAACATATCCTCGGTTAGTCAGATTTTCAAATGGCGGCAGTTCACTTTTTCGCTTTGCGATTTCTTCGTCAGATAAATCTATATTCAAGGTGCCCGTCGAAACATTCAAATGTATCACATCTCCGTTCTTTACAACGGCCAATGTTCCGCCAATCGCTGCCTCCGGCGATACGTGCAGCACCACCGTGCCAAAACCTGTCCCGCTCATCCGCCCATCCGAAATGCGCACCATATCGGTTACGCCTTCTTCCAGCAGTTTTTTTGGGATAGACATATTGCCAACCTCGGGCATGCCGGGGTACCCTTTGGGTCCCACATTTTTTAATACCAGCACGCTGCTTTCATCCACCTCCAGGTTTGGGTCATCAATTTTTGCTTTGTAATCCTCGATATTTTCAAATACCACGGCTTTGCCTGTATGTTTCATTAATTCGGGCGTCGCGGCTGAGGGTTTTACCACGGCGCCATTTTCGCATAGATTCCCTTTTACAACTAGAATTCCCGCCAGCTTGTTAAATGGCTGATTCATGGTCGCGATCATCTCGCGGTTAAAGCATTCGGCTGCCCGATAATTTTCAGCGACGGGCTTCCCGCTTACGGTAATGGCCTCGCTGTGTAATTGTTCGTGCAGTTCCTTCATCAGCGCTGGCAAACCGCCGGCGTAATAAAAGTCTTCCATAAAATATTTGCCGGAGGGCTGCAGGTTGGCCAGCAAGGGGATGTTTTTCACATTATTAAAATCGTCCATATTTAGTTCCACACCAATGCGGGCAGCAATGGCCAGCAAGTGGATCACAAAATTGGTTGAGCCGCCGATGGCAGCGTTGACGGTAATGGCATTTTCAAATGCTTGTCGGGTTAAAATGTCGGACAGCTTCAAATCTTCTCTAACCATATCCACAATACGGCTGCCCGAGAGATGCGCCAGCACTTTCCGGCGCGAGTCGGCGGCTGGTATTGCGGCATTTTCAGGCAGGCTAAGCCCCAGCGACTCGATCATACAAGCCATCGTCGAGGCCGTGCCCATTACGGCGCAATGGCCGCGGCTGCGCGTCATACAAGATTCCGCAATCAGCAGTTCTTCATCAGTCATTTTGCCTGCGCGGTAGGCTTCCGAAAAGCGCCATACATCCGAGGTGCTGATATCATGCCCGCGGTATTTGCCAGTGAGCATCGGCCCGCCGGAAACTACTATGGTTGGTATATTGACACTGCAGGCGCCCATCACCAGGGCAGGGGTAGTTTTATCGCAGCCGCAAAGCAAAACTACGCCATCCAGCGGATTGGCCCGAATCGATTCTTCCACATCCATACTCACCAGGTTGCGGTAGAGCATGGCCGTTGGTTTGATCAGCGTTTCGCCCAGCGACATCACCGGAAATTCCACCGGGAAGCCACCAGCTTCATAAATACCGTGTTTTACAGACTCAGCCAGCTCACGGAAATGGGCATTGCAGGGCGTCAGCTCCGACCAGGTATTGCAGATGCCGATAACAGGTTTTCCCTGGAATTCATGCGCCGGTATGCCCTGGTTTTTCATCCAGGCGCGGTAAATAAAACCATCTTTGCCTTTGCGCGCAAACCATTGCCGGCTTCGAAGCTCTTCGTTCTGCATCCGTTTCAAATAAGACAGTCAATATTATTGATTTATCTTCGGATTTCGGAATTTGGATTTATTTAATGCGGAATGCGAAAGGCCGATTGCGGAATTATTTTGATGCCGTATGCTTCACTTTTTCATTCGGCATTCGACATTCCGACTTCCGCATTTCTCTTTAAGTTCGGAAATCTGAAATCAACTAATGACCTTTAAAACGGCCTGAAATACGGCCGGCTTACCAGAGGAGAAAATTGCCAGGGGATGGAAGTGAAGATAAGGAACAACGCAATACTGAACCAGATGGCCATTGTTTTAAACTTCGCTTTAGGTGTCTGCTTTCTACTTGATTTTACCGAACCGAGGATAATAACAATCATTGCGGCCAGCATCATCGTTACATGCTCCATGCCAAAAAACCTGATCTCCCGCTGATGCACGGCTTCTTTAAAGTTTGAAAAAAAATAGGCCACTATCGGGCTGATAAAATACAACCACACACCTATAACCAACTGAATATTTGCGAACGTTTCGGTAACAGACCTTGCGATGCCGTCGAACTTTGTAAAGGACCTGTTAGTGAGCCAGCCTCTATACCCGATGAAAACAGACAAAAGAAGGCTTGTTAACAAAAACCAGCGGACAAGGGAGTGCAAGGCAAGCAAGGTTGCGTACATAGGTACAAACCTAAGCGAATTAACAAAAAAATCCGAATTAAGCTTTAGTTATCGCAAGGCGTGAGCTTTGAAAACATGACGGAAAAATAGCGTTAGAATTTAGTTTAGCGATCCGGACTTCTTTGCCCGGATCGCTTAGATATTATTTACGCCCTGGCGGCAGAAAAAACCGGGTTCAACCGGTGATAAGCAATGTATGAAACAGCCAGGAAAGCCAGGATCACAATTGGCATCGAATAAACAGACGCAGGATCACCGGAAGAAATGTGTGCTATAGCTGCAGATATAAATGTGATAGTAAAACCGGCATAAACCCATTCTTTTACCCGTCCGCCAAGAGGCAGCACTAACAAAACGGCGCCAATCAGTTTCGCGATAGCCAGCTCAACCCTGAAATAGCCGGGATAGCCGAGGTGCTGAAAGGCCGCCGCAACTTTTTCCTGTGTTAAATAGGCGTAAGCGGAGTAGGTCATCATCAAAGCCACAATGGCAGTGAATATCCAATAAATAATTTTTGTTGTTTTCATTTCTTTTATTTTACCCCAAAAATACCTACATTTACTATCCATAAGATAGCACTATACTAAAGGATAGTACTATCCTGGGGGATACTTAGCAAATTGCAGGAATGTTACGACAAGAACAACATAGCGCGGGGGCCTGCGCCGCATCGGTAATGGCAGTGAAAGATGCGCTTTACATGCTGAACGGGAAATGGAAGTTACCGCTTATTGTAGCCTTGAGCAATGGCCCTATGCGGTTTAATGATATTCAACGCGCTTTGGATGGTATTACGCCAAAAATACTCTCGAAAGAGCTTCGCGAACTGGAACTGAATGAGTTTATCGAGCGAAAAGTATTGCCGACCATGCCGGTGACCGTAACCTACGAGCTGACTCCTTATAGCAGTTCGTTAGATCGGGTAGTCTCCGAGCTGAGGGATTGGGGCCTGCAGCACCGGGAGCGGATCATCGCAGGGATGCGCCTGCAAAAAACAGAACAACCATGAATCTACATTTAAAATTAGCCGGCGGCAAAATGCTAAAATTCATTGTTGCGTTAGTGCTGAGTATCGCTGCCCTGACCAGCCTGGGACAACAAAAACAGCCCCATTTCCACGTTATCGCCCTGTACGAAAACGGCGGCCACCATGTGGAATATACCAAAGTTGCCCGGCCGTGGTTGGAAAAGCTTGCGGCCGACAGCAATTTTTCGATCGATTTTATACAAAATACCGACCAGATCGATTCGACATTTTTAAGCAGATACCAGTTGTTTATCCAGCTCGATTATCCGCCCTATGCCTGGAAAGATAAAGCCGTTAAAGCATTTGAGGACTATATTACCAAAGGCCGCGGCGGCTGGATCGGTTTCCACCACGCAACGCTGCTCGGCGAATTTGACGGCTACCCCATGTGGACCTGGTTTTCGAAATTTATGGGCGATATAGTTTACAAAAACTATATCCCAACATTTGCGAAGGCAAAAGTGAACGTTGAGGAGCCCAACCATCCGGTAATGAAGGGCGTACCGGCATCATTTACCGTTGAAAGGGAAGAATGGTACACCTACAATAAAAGCCCAAGGCCAAATGTTCATGTAATCGCCAGCGTTGATGAATCAACCTATACCCCGGATTCAGAAATCAAAATGGGCGATCATCCGGTGATCTGGACCAACCCGAACGTTGCGGCAAGGAATGTTTATATTTTTATGGGACATTCGCCGGTTTTGTTTAACAGCGAGGTTTATAAAAGGATATTTACCAATGCGATTTTTTGGGCAGCGGGCCATTAAATCGAAAGTCCAGTGATAAAAATATGGCTGTTAACGCTATCTCAATCAGCTACACTCCGTTTTTCGATCTTTTTATGAATGGCAACCGTCTCTACCAGCGCAGCTGAACCATACCAGGGATGAAGCTCCATAATCAGTGTCCCGGCTTTCACAGCCGGGTCTGTTTCAGAGAGCGCCTTTGCTTCCTCAACCGTCGGGACGTTAAAAATAAATATTCCTTCTATTGGCTGGTCGTCCATAAAGGGCCCGGCCACGATCAACTTACCTTCTTCGGCAAGCTTCAACATGTTTTTCAAATGTGCTTTTTGAAGCCTGGCGCGTTCGGTTGAATCGGCTATTTTGGTTGGGCCTGCTTTTAAAAAAACCATCACATAAGGTTTCATGCCATATTCATCGGCGCCGAGTTTTTGCGCTAAGGCGGCATCATATTGCGGGTTTACTTTGGCAGATTGGCCAAAGCAGGCATTGGCACCCGCAATTAAAAGTGCAATTAGTATGATATTTCGTCGCATAGCTGAATTTTTTAAGATAAAGATAAGTGTTAATTCACACTGAATAAAAGGATTCTATTCGTTGCGGGATGGTGCGAAAAAAATCATTTACACGGTCGCCGGGAACTATCAATACAACCTTCCCGCTTTGTGATGCGGCTTTTTCCATAAAATAATTTGCCAAACCAATTCAGCGCTTGCCAATACCGCGATTGCAAAAACAGCGGCCCAAACGGCTTGCTCGGTTGAGGAAAAGGCAGCGGCCAGTGCGATAAAATAGACGGCAAACGGAAGCAATACCATTAAATAAAGCCCGGTGGTGTTCAGCGGGATTTTAAAGGGCCTGTGTATATCCGGGGAAACCATTCGTAATTTTATGAGGGAAATATATTCCAGTGATAAACCTGCCCCATAAACGGTAACGTCGATGATCAGCAGCTCCCCTAAGGACCACAATACCATCAGGCTAACCACCAGTGAGCAGGTGATGATGGACACATACGGGCTTAAGAAACGAGAATGCTGCTTGTTTAAAAAATGAGGCAGCAGATCATCGTCGGCCATAACTTTTGGCACGCGCGAAACCGAAAGCAGCACCGCGGCATAAATGCCAAACGTACTGGCCATGCCCGCTATTGCGATTAAGTCGCCCAGCCATCGGCCGCCAATGGCCTCGCCTACGGTAGGAAAGGCGTGTTCTTTTAAAGCCGCAGTATCGATGCCGGTTTGCTGCGAAATCAGTATGATCAAAAAGTATAAAACGATAACCAATGCAAAGGCAATAAACATGGAGTATAAATACGATTTAACCGGCCTCTCCACCTCTTCGGCATACGTTGTAACATTGTCCCATCCCAGGCAATTCCACATCACCGTATATAAAGCCATCCCCAGTGATGAAAACGGCAGGCCTTTTAATGTTTGCGTCGGCATTGTGGTGACGGAATGATGATAAAATGCAAGTATGAATAAAATAATGAACGGCGTTACCACTGCAACCCCCAGGATGACAGATGTTTTGCCAACCGGAACAATACCTAAAATATTCAGCAATGCCGATAACCAGATAAAAACAAGGCATATAGGTATCCGGTAATGAACCTCCATTAACCAGGGGAAAAAGTATGATGCATAAATCACAAACAGGCTTGGGTAAATTGCCAGGTCGATAAAAGTGTATAGCCAGGTCCACCAGCCTTCAAAAAACCCCCAGCGTGTTCCCAGGGTGCGCTTCACCCATTTGTAATAGCCGCCGTTCATGGGCATTATGCCATTTAGCTCCAGTACCGTAAAAATTGCCGGCAAGTCCCAAAGAATAGGGGTGATCAACAGAATTAATAAGGCAGCGTGCTGCCCGGCGTAGCTGACCAGTGGCTCAAGCCCGTAAGGGCCGCCCGATACCGTGAAGAAAATAACCGCCACCAATTGCAGGGGCCTGATCTTTTTTAATGTGGCGGGCGAGGGCATAAGCGATAAAAATATCGTTTATTACTGAAATTGGGTCAAATGCATAAAAATATTCGCAGCAAATTAGGGGCCCCCTATGGGGCCCGGTTATTTTTCTTCGTTTTTCTATAAACACGTGGCTCCTGCGGAGCGTTACTACCTGGTTAAATAACTCCGGAGGAGCACCCTGTTTATAGAAGACGTGCCATATAAATATTAAGGCTCCAGCCTCCCAAGCGAATTTTCGGCTGGCTCATATTTTCTTCGTACTTTTGGTGATAACCAATTGCGTTAAATGAGCAAACCTTTTAGCCGCCCTATTCGTGTTTTAGTAGCCAAGGTGGGCCTCGACGGGCATGATCGCGGTGCACGCATTATTGCTACGTCACTAAGGGATGCCGGCATGGAAGTCATCTACACCGGCCTTCGCCAAACGCCCGAAATGGTAGTGAATACCGCCTTGCAGGAAGATGTTGACGCGATAGGCATTTCGATTTTGTCGGGCGCGCATATGACGGTGTTCCCGAAGATTGTGAAGCTGGTAAAAGAAAAGGGGATGGACGATGTGCTGATCACCGGCGGGGGTATTATCCCACAGGAGGATATGGAGGCGCTAAAGAAAATGGGCGTCGGCGAGCTTTTCCCGCCGGGCACAACCACAAAGGATATTGTAAATTATATTACGGGCTGGGTGCATGAGCACCGTAATTTTTAAAATGGTAAATATGTCATTTGAAAACCTGCTAACGGAGCTGAAGTACCGCATTGTGTACATTGTCATCAATCGCGAAAGCAAACTGAATGCTTTAAACAAAGCGACGCTTGCTGAATTGCACACGGCATTATCCGAAGCGCTCGGGGATCCAAAGGTTGGCGGCATAATTATCACCGGCGCCGGGCCGAAGGCGTTTGTTGCTGGTGCTGATATTTCGGAATTTGAGGGCGGGGATGCGGCAACAGGCGGAGCGCTGGCACGACTGGGGCAGACCCGGGTTTTTGATTTAATAGAAAACGGAAACAAACCGGTAATTGCGGCCATCAACGGCTTTGCCCTGGGCGGCGGATTGGAGCTTGCCATGGCCTGCCATATACGGGTAGCTTCCAACAATGCCAAAATGGGTTTGCCCGAAGTTACGCTCGGTTTGATACCCGGCTATGGCGGTACCCAAAGGCTGACAAGGCTGGCAGGCAAAGGCAGGGCGCTTGAAATGATCATGACGGCAGATATGATCACGGCTGAGGAAGCCTGGCGTTGCGGCCTGGTTAATCATGTGGTGATGCCTGATGAATTGTTGCCTAAGGCAGAGGAGATAATGAATAAAATACTAACGCGGGCCCCGCGGGCCATTGCATCGGCAATAACAGCGGTAAACGCGGGCCAAAAAGACGGGGTTAACGGTTTTGAAACGGAGATAGAAGAGTTTGCCCGTTGTTTCGATACGGAAGATTTTAAAGAAGGCGTAAAAGCTTTTGCTGAAAAACGTAAACCTGAATTTAAAGGTAAATGATCGTACATTTGTAAACCAAACAGGCGGAACTGCGTTGTTGAATATGTTATGTACGACAAAATATCACGCTTATTTTATAGTTGATTTTGCGATGATTTTTAGTTAATTATAACTTTTATCCGGTCAAAAACGTATGACAGGATTAAATTTATAAATTAGCGGATTAGCATGTTAATCCGGGTGAAAGAAACCTTTATATAAAAATACGACCAGTTGTATGAAAAAAATACTCATCATCGATGACGAAGTTAATGTTGCGTTACTGCTCTCGAAGTTTTTAGCGAGAAACGGTTTTGACGTAACTACAGCTTCGAACGGAAGCATCGGTTTGGAGTATCTGAAGAATGGCGACTTCAATCTTGTTTTGTGTGATTTCCGCCTGGAAGATACTGACGGAAGGGAAATGCTGCGGAATATAAAAACGCAATATCCCAAAACGGGCGTAATTATTATTACCGGCTATTCCGACATTAAAATGGCGGTTGAGCTCATTAAAATGGGCGCTTACGATTATATCACCAAGCCGCTTTATCCTGATGAGATTTTAAATACGATCAATAAAGCCATCGAGACCCACTATGCTTTGGTTGAGGCGAAGAACGAACCGGAAGTACAGGAAAAATCGGCGCGCGATATAAAAAGACAAAGCTTTAACGGGGAGTTTGTGGTAGGCACCAGCAAGCCATCGCGGGAATTGCTGCGCCAGATCGAGTTAGTGGCGCCAACCAATTATAGCGTGATAATTACCGGCGAGAGCGGTACAGGAAAAGAGTCGGTTGCCAAAAGCATCCACCTGAACAGCCCGCGCTATAACCAGCCCTTCATCGCTATGGACTGCGGCTCCCTGACAAAGGAACTGGCGGCCAGCGAATTTTTCGGTCACGAAAAAGGCTCGTTTACCGGCGCGCTGTATACCAAAATAGGGCATTTTGAAATGGCAAACGGCGGCACGCTGTTTTTGGACGAAGTGGGCAACCTGTCATACGAAATACAGGCCGCACTGCTGCGCACCGTACAGGAGCGCAAAGTAAAAAGGATAGGCAGCACCAAGGAAATTAACCTGGATGTGCGCATCATTATAGCCACAAATGAGAACTTGCTGGATTCGATCCAGAAGGGGCGGTTCAGGGAAGACCTTTACCATCGCTTTAATGAATTCAGCATCTACATACCACCGCTGCGCGAACGCGGCGGAGACATCATGCTGCTTGCCGACCATTTCCTGAAAATAGCCAACCATGAGCTTGGACGCAACGTCCAGTCGTTTTCGCCCGAGGTGGTGGAGTGTTTTATGAACTATCGCTGGCAGGGGAATATCCGCGAGATGAAGAACGTGGTGCGCAGGGCAACCCTGCTTACCGAAGGCAACGAGATAACCATGAAGGCGCTTCCGCTGGAGATATCGAACTTTAAGATGCCGGTTTACGACTATGCCTTTCATCAACCGGAAGCTGTTGAAGCGAGAGAAGGCAGGCACGACCTTAAAAACGCGGCGCTTGAAGCCGAATACGAAACGATATTAAGGGTTTTAAGAGAGGTAAATTTCAACAAAACCAAAGCCGCCGAGATATTGAACATCGACCGCAAAACGCTGTATAATAAGATGAAGGCTATTAATGTGAAGTAGCATGAAAAAACCCGCAAAAGAAAAAGCGGCATCTGCATTAAACGCTGATAATGAATCGCTACGGGTCTTAAAACACGACATCAACAACCAGCTTTCGAATATTTTTTTAGCCCTGGAGCAATTACGCTATGAAATTTCGGATGTTTCGGAAGATTGCCAGTTTTACCTGGATTCCATTTCGATGAGCTCAAACAAAATATCTTCGATTTTGGAGGGTGAAAGCGGGAAATAGTTCAAATATTTCGTTATTACGGACAATCGACATGCTTGTCCGGACGGGGGGCTTGCGGAAGCGAAAGTGCTTGCGGTAGTGTATGGAACCATTTTCCATTTAAATACCCGACAGACGACAAACGGCTACTATCAATGTTTGCCGCCTTCTTCTTTCCAATGACTGCGGTAGTGAAAGTCATGGCTGTCGCGTATGTTTCGCTGGTCGGTGTTGCCTTTGTAGGCGGCGTACTTTGCCTGTATATCCGCATGGTGTTCCCAAGGGTTGCGTTGGTTCACTACGGCTTTATACATGTGGTACCTGTCGAAGCTGCTATATCTCGCTGGCAGAGCGGCGGCGTGCGTCCATGCGCCATTGTCAAAGTAAACATATTGATGTACCTTGACGTCATAATATACGTCGGCATCAGGCATGTAGTAATAACGGGCATGGTGGTAGCCAACAGGCCCCCAATCTGGCTGACTGCCAATGTTTATGCCTATGCCAAAACCCATCTGTGCATCGGCGGTTTTGAAGAATAAACAAGCCACCACCATTGTTGCTGTAAAAATTAATTTTTTCATAAAAATTTTATTGTTTGATAGAAGACAATTAAAACCCTGAATAGTTAGAATTTATTTTTCGGCGGGTTTCCCTTCTCCCGAAATAATTACATTTACCTGTAAAACTTTTCCGGGTTTAAACGTTTATAGTGTGGATATTTGAACCTTAATGTCAATTTTTAATTATAAGCAGCGAAATAATATCGTACTTGCCGCAATAGTGATATTGGGTTGCTTGTTAGTGTATGCCCTAAGCGGCCTGTTTAGTTCCATTTTGGGCGCCATCGTGCTTTTTACCATCTTCAGGCCGGCGTATATTTATCTTACCGAAAAAAAGAGATGGAGCCGGGCGCTGGTAGCGGTTATGGTCATTCTCACTTCGTTCATTGTTATTATCATTCCCCTGCTGTCGCTGTGCATCATGGCGGTAGACAAGATCAGGAGCATCAACCGCAATTCGTTCAATATGCAGCAATGGCTGGACAAGATCGACGAATATGCGGGCTACCATTTTGGCCAGCCGCATTTTGCCGAAACGACCCTGCAAAAGCTGGGTTCGCTGGCCACCGAGATATTCCCCTCCATTTTAACCAGCGCGGCGAGTATATTCGTTACCCTGCTGGTGATGTATTTCCTCCTTTATTTTATGCTGGTACAGATGCGGCAGTTTGAGGCCGCGCTTTTAAGATACGCCCCTTTCCGTGAGCAGCATGCGCTTAAATTCGCCGTGGCGCTGCGTAACGCCACTTATTCAAACGTGCTGGGGCAGGGCATCATCGCCCTGGTGCAGGGGATATTGCTGGCAAACGGGTTCCTGATCTTCGGCCTGCCCGACCCTGTTTTTTGGGGCGTTATTGGCGCCTTTATCTCTTTTTTGCCGGTGGTGGGCGCCCCAACGCTTTCCATCCCTGCCAGCATTATCCTTTTTGTGCAGGGACACCCGGTAAAGGGGGTGCTGATCTTAGTTTATGGGTTGCTGTTCATAGGCAATGTGGACAATTTTTTACGAATGATGATCAATAAGCGGGTATCCAATACGCACCCGCTGATCACGATAATAGGGGTTTTAATAGGTATACCTATGTTTGGCATAACCGGGCTGGTCTTTGGGCCGCTGCTCTTGTCATACTTTTTGCTATTACTCGAAATTTACGAAACCAACCGGATGGCCGCCGACAGGCTTGAACGGATACGAACGGGCTCCTGAGCCGAAAAATTATTATATTTGTTCGTGTTAAACTATTTTTTTAACGGCCTGCAAAATATAACCGGCGACAATTCGTCAGATAGGTAACATTTGGCAGGGTATTTAATCATAATAAAAACAAATCGTCAACTATTAAATTAATAAATCTATGAAGGATAACACAAAAGTGGTTGTTGCTTTGCTGGTAGGGCTGGCAGCAGGGGCGGCGTTAGGTATTTTATTTGCTCCGGACAAAGGGAATGAAACCCGCGATAAATTGGCAGAATCGTTAAAAAATCTGGGTGAGTCGATCAAGGAAACGGCTTCGAAAGAAATAGACAACCTGATGGCCTATAAGGATAAGGTGGTTGACAACATTAAATCAAAAATGAACGGCGTTGAGCAGGAATACCAGGACGACCTGGAACATGCCTGAGAAAAGTCAAAAGTCTTGAGTCTTAAGTCACAAGTTATTGGTGCTTTGACTTAAGACTCAGGACTTAAGACTTAAGACTTAGAAAAAATGGAAGACAAGAAAGATACCACCCCTCCGCCTATTATCGATCAGCTAAAAGAGTACATTGAGCTTCGCCTCAAACTGGCGAAATACCAGGCCATTGAGAGCGGTTCGTCTATCGCCGCGGGTTTGATAGCAGATGTGGTTATTGTGGTGGGGATGGTATTGGCTTTTTTGTTTGCCAGTTTTACACTTGCGTACTATTTGGGTAGCGTGTTCAACGCCACCTGGGCAGGTTTCGGATGCGTAGCAATTTTATATCTCATTATTGCATTGATCATCAAATACAACAGGAAGAAAATAGAAAAACCGATCGCTGACGCCATCGTACAAAAAATATTCAAAGACTAAAATGGATCTGCCAATCAGAAATATTGATGATCTGCGCGCCGAGATAGCGCGCCTGAAGGAAACGGAACGCGAGCAAAGCGTTGCCATAGGCAAGCGCTTTAACAGCCTGTTTTCCGTATTCTCCACCGTTGCGTCCATTTTTCCAAAGGCGAACCCGAGCGAAGGCACTAAAGGTTTTTTTGAACAGGATATCGTGTCGCTGCTGTCGCGCGTTATTCTGCCTTTTGTATTAAATAAGACTGTGTTCCGGAAGTCCAACTTCCTGATTAAAGCATTAGTAGGGGTCCTTTCGCAAAAAGCTTCTGATTTTATCAACGAGGAAACCATCAGCCATCTTTGGGGAGTGGTTAAAGGCCTATTTCAGCACAAAAAAGAAGAAGAGACCCCTGAACACCGCGCCATCCCGGCACTGAGTGAAACGTATTAGTCAGTGATCATTGGTCATTGGTCATTTAGTGTTGAGGCAAACACTATCGTTTTAAAATTGGTATTAAAACCTTTCGCCTTTTACCTTTCAGCTTTTACCTATTTCAATGTATATTCGAAAAAAATTTAGGCCATGAGCATTTACGAAATTTTCAGGGATATACACTCCTGGTTCAGGTATGTGGTTTTTATACTGGTTTTACTGGCCATCATACAGTCTTTAGTGGGCTGGCTGGGGAACCGGCCGTACAGCGAAGGTAACCGAAAGATCAATTTATTTGCAATGATATCGGCAGATACCCAATTGCTAATCGGCATTGTGCTGTATTTTTTGAGCCCTTTTGTACAGTTTAACAGCGGCACGATGAAGAACGATACCACCCGCTATTTTACGGTTGAACATTGGGTGATGATGCTCATCGCGATAGCGTTGATCCACGTTGGGCATAGCAAATCAAAGCGGGCGGCAACACCCGAAAAAAAGCACAAAACGGTAGCGATTTTCTATATTATAGCCCTTTTGGTCATAATTGGGGCTATAATGGCCGGAAAGCTGCCGGTTATTGGCACAGTTTGATAAAAAAGTGCGCAAAAAATTTGGTAATTCAATTTTCTTTATAAATTTGTCACCGCAATGATCAAAATCAATCAAAATATTAGCTGGTGGCACCAAAAAAATTTGGGAGCCGCACAGTTTTTGATCTGAAAATCTAATCAATTGTAAACCTAAGATAAAACCCGGCGGCCCTCATCCGCTGGGTTTTTTGCTTTTATACGCTAATGAAGAAATGAAAAAATATAGACTGATCACCACCCATAAAAAATTGCTTGCCGACACCACAACGCCGGTGAGCATCTACCTTCGCCTGCGCGATGTGTTTCCCAATTCGTTGTTGCTGGAAAGTTCCGACTATCATAGCCGCGAGAACAGTATGAGCTATGTTTGTTGCGAACCCATAGCCGGACTGGTGCTGAATAATGATGCCCTGAAACTAAGCTATCCCGACGGGACCGAGCAAAACTTTGCGCCCGGGGAGTTTGATCTGATTGACCAGATCAATGGGTTTATTGAAAGCTTTGAGACCGATGCGCAGCCGGGAAAGATGATTTCGAACGGCTTGTTCGGCTATTTTACGCATGAAGCGGTTGAGCACTTTGAAACCATCAAACTAAAAGAAAGCACCGATACCAGCCGCAAGATACCGGTGATGCAATACCATATTTACCGCTATATCATCGCAATCGACCATTTCAAAAATGAACTGTACATTTTTCATAACCAATCCGAACAGGAGGTGGATTATAACGGTCTTGAAAGACTGGCCGACCTGATCCGCAATAAAAACTTCCCTGAGTACCGCTTTGAGAGCCACGGCGATGAACAATCAAACCTTACCGGCGAAGAATTTATGGCAGTGGTGGAGAAGATGAAGCAGCATATTTATCGCGGCGATGTATTCCAGATCGTGCCCTCGCGCGGTTTCTCCAGGAAGTTTTTGGGTGATGAATTTAATGTTTACCGGGCGCTCCGCTCTATTAATCCATCGCCGTATTTGTTTTATTACGATTATGGCGATTTCAGGATATTCGGTTCATCGCCCGAGGCGCAGATCACCATCAAAAACCGCGTGGCCAGCATATTCCCTATCGCCGGGACTTTTAAACGCAGCGGGGATGACGAAAAGGACGCCGAAATAGCGCGCCAGCTGGAGGCAGACCCCAAGGAGTCTGCCGAACACGTCATGCTGGTCGACCTTGCCCGAAATGACCTGAGCAGGCATTGCGGCGAGGTGGAGGTAAAAGCCTTTAAAGAGGTGCAATATTATTCGCACCTGATACACTTGGTTTCGCACGTGAGCGGCAAACTGTTGCCCGGGGCAAGCTCATTTAAGGTCGTTGCAGATACCTACCCGGCGGGCACATTGAGCGGCGCCCCAAAATACCGTGCGATGGAGATCATCGACGAGAACGAAAAAACCAAACGCAGTTTTTATAGCGGCGCCCTCGGTTTTTTGGGCTTCACCGGCGATTTTAACCATTGTATCATGATTCGTTCGTTCCTAAGCAAAAACAGTACGCTGTATTACCAGGCAGGTGCGGGCATTGTGGCAGGGTCGGTGGCTGAAAGCGAATTAAAAGAGGTGGATAATAAGATAGCGGCATTAAGGAAAGCGATTGAACTTGCTGAAGAGTTATAGTACAATTTGCAGCAACACGCCGGTAGCTGCGTTTCGCAAACGCTGCTGAAACGGAATAATAAACATTAAAAAAAATTCCCCGGTAAACGGCGGATATTTAGACAGAGCCAAATGAACGACAAAATTTTAATCATAGACAATTACGATTCTTTCACCTATAACCTGGTGCATCTGGTAAACGAGATAGGTTTACAATGCGAGGTTTGGCGGAATGATAAATTTGCCATAGGCGATGTGGAGGCTTTTGACCGCATCATCCTGTCGCCCGGGCCGGGGATACCATCGGAAGCCGGACTATTGCTGGAAGTGATCGAAAAATATTCGCCGGCTAAAAGTATTTTTGGCGTTTGCCTGGGGCAGCAGGCCATTGCCGAGGTTTTTGGCGGCCGCCTGTACAACCTTGGCCAGCCGATGCACGGCATAGCCACGCCGGTGAAGATAACCGACCGGCGGGAAAAACTTTTTGTGGGCCTGCCCGAAACGTTTAAGGTTGGCCGTTACCACTCATGGGTGGTGGATGAAAAGGCCATACCGGACTGCCTGGAGGTGACGGCCATTGACGAGGCCGATAATTCCGTTATGGCCCTGCGGCATAAGGAATTTGACGTGCGAGGGGTGCAATTTCACCCGGAATCGGTTTTGACAGAATACGGGAAGGAAATGATGAAGAATTGGCTGGGCATAGATAGTGCCAAATCGTGATAATTTATCCAAATGCGGTGCGCCTGGCGCAGCAAAATACCAATAACTTAAAATGAATATTCTCGATAAAATAGTTGCCCACAAAAAGAAGGAAGTGCAGCGGGCGAAGAGCGATGCATCCTATATCGAACTGGAAGAATCTGATTTTTTTCACCGGGAATGTTATTCGTTCAGGGATTTCTTGCTCGATCCGGCACGGACAGGCATCATTGCAGAGTTTAAGCGGAAATCGCCATCAAAAGGCATTATCAATGATAAAGTATCGGTGGAAAAAGTGACCACAGGCTATGCTGCTGCCGGTGCTTCGGCACTGTCGGTATTAACTGACTACGACTTTTTTATGGGCGATAAAGCCGACCTGCAGGCCGCCCGCGAAGCGAATTCCATCCCTGTTTTGCGCAAGGATTTTATGATCGATGAATACCAGGTGATCGAAGCCAAATCGCTTGGAGCGGACATCATTTTGCTGATTGCCGCTATCCTTACGCCGGATGAAATTCAGAAGCTTGCATCCCTGGCGAAAAGTCTTGGTTTAAATGTTTTGCTGGAAGTGCACAACCTGGCCGAACTGGAGCGCAGCGTTAACCCAAATCTCGATGCCATTGGCGTAAATAACCGTAACCTCGCTGATTTTACGGTTTCGGTGGAAACATCGTACGCATTGGCCCCGCATATTCCATCCGAATTTTTAAAAATATCCGAAAGCGCCATCAGCAATCCGGAAACGATCAAACAGTTAAAACAGGCGGGTTTTAACGGCTTCCTCATCGGCGAAAACTTTATGAAGCAGGAAGATCCGGGGCAGGCGATGATGGAGTTTGTGAAGGGTTTGAAATAGGTAACCAAAGAGCGTTGTCATGCGAAGTGGCAAAGTTCGCGAAATTCTGAAGCTGGAATGACAGGAAAAACCATGTCATTTCGACCAACGGGAGAAATCTTATACACCTTGCATCCGAACCTTGCAGGCGGTAATGTCCAAAGTACAAGATTTCTCCTCGTACCTCGTCGAAATGACAACTTCTTTTAATCT
>DASRTD010000057.1:0-11074 GCA_035656115.1 Mucilaginibacter sp. | reverse complement strand
GGATGATCTGATGTTAGGTTATTTCGACTTGTTTTGCCGGGGCGGCGAACTTTCTTTTCACTGTTTCATAAATGATCTTAAACCACACCAATACACAAGGCAGCGCCTTTAGTTTGTAGGGTTGCACGTAGTTTAAACGGATGTATTTTGGGAAAAGGTCGGAAGGGGAGAACACGGTAAGCACCAACGCAAATACGAGCAAAAATATCTCGAAACCGGTAGCCGGCCGGTCGAGATTCATAAACCAGATGGCAACGCCGGCTACCGCGATAATATAAGTCGGCGACTCGGACGAACTGCTGAAAATGATGACGAAGATCAGGGTCGACGCCAACAGCAATAGTTGGTAGGGTAGCAGCCGGTAATACTTCACCCTGATGTACCATAAACCAAATAATAAAATGCCGGGAATGATTATGGCAATATTTGATAATTGCCGGTAATTGAAAATATTGCGGATAAGCCCCATTACTGAAATATCCTGGAAGCTCGGGGCGATATTATGCAGGTTTTTGTTTAACAAGTCGGTGTACCAGTCATGATAATTTTGGATAATGTACGCCGGCGAAGTAATGATCATCGGCAGCACAAATAAGACAACCGACCAGAATATCATGCTAAGAGTAAACTTTAGTTTATTGTCTGACAGAAAGAAAAATGCCAGCCCCACAATACCATAAAGCTTTATAAACGTGCCGATGCAGATCATCAGCGCCGCCCAAAAATCTTTTTTGTCCCTGATAAATACAAAACTCAGTATGATGAGCGCGCCGATGAGCGGGTTGATCTCCACGTTGGATGATGAGGTCATCAACTCGTGGCCGCAAATCAGCAACACCGGCAAATAATAGCCTTCTTTAAGCGGCAATAATTTTATGGCATAATATAAAACCCAGGCGTTGAACATTACCCAAAGTATAACGCCCGGGCCGTCGGGGAGCAGGGCAAAAGGCGCCATCAGGATGGAGAAAACAGGGCCATAATGATACTGATCGTGCAATGCCCCGCGAACCGGGCCAAAGGGGGTTTGCCGGTGGATAATGTCGAGAAAAGCATATTTATAAACAAAATAGTTATCGTGAATGTGGTTAACGATAACACTTTTAACCACTGCAAACAGGCTGAGACCAAAATACGCGATTAATACAAAGGGCTTGTTGTAAACAATTTTTGCAAGTTTTGACATCAGCGAGTTTAGAGGCATGGTCGCAAATATAATAATCCGCTTAATTTAATGCCGGGCATCGTCTTACTAGTCTGAGGAAAATTAAAAAAAGAGTTGGGTTGTGTTAAAGATATTTTCGCATACAGGTTAATAATTCAAGCGGTTTGTATGGCTTTACCACACAATCTTTAAAACCGCTGGCAATCAGGTCTGCCCGCATTTGCTCATCAACCATGGAAGCCGTTATAGCTACAACCGGTATTTTCGGGTATATATTTTTCATTTCGTATATCGCTTCGTAGCCATTCATAACAGGCATATCCAGATCCATAAGCACGATATGGAAATCAGGGTCATTTTCCATTTTATCGAGCGCCTCCCTGCCCTGGTAAGCGCTGGTGACGGCTGCTTTGAAACCCGTCAATATTTTTTTGGCCACCATCATATTGATTTCGTTGTCCTCAACCAGCAATACCTTTACGCCTTTAAGATCGCCCGGCAAACTTGCCTCATTTTTGGCTGGCGGCGCTGGTCTTTCTGCATAATTAAAGGCAAGGTCAAAACTGAATTTGCTCCCGATCCCTTTTTCACTTTCCAAATTAAGGCTGCTGCCCATTAAACTTAATAAACGCTTGCAAATGGTAAGGCCCAGCCCCGTGCCCGACAGTTGTTTGGTTTCATCATTGCCCGCCTGCCAAAAACTATCAAATATCATTGCCTGGTCGGCTTTGCTGATACCTACACCGCTGTCCTCAATACTAAACGAAACGGTAAAGCCGCGCTCGTTTATTTTTTTGCAAACCGCGGCAAATTTTATGGCGCCGGCATCGGTGAATTTCAATGCATTTGTCAAGAGGTTATTAAATATCTGCGTGAGGCGTAAATCGTCCGCCCGAACTACCGCATTCGTTTCGGGACACATATCGATAAAAAATGTGATGTTCTTTTCCCTGGCCCTTGCAACAAAAGGGGTTGATATATTTAAAAGCAATTCGCGCAGATTGAAGTCTACCGGTTTAAAAGCAAACTTGCCGGCTTCTATCTTATTAAAATCAAGGATATCATTTACCTGCTGCAGCATATGATCGGAGCAGGACTGGATAATCTGGAGGTATTCGTTTCGTTTTACGGTATTTGATTCATCTTTTACCAAATTAACTACACCAATGATCCCGTTGAGTGGGGTGCGCAGTTCATGACCCATGGTAGCCAGGAATTGGGTTTTGGCGTCGATCACTTTGTTGCTTTGCTCTACCAGTTCATCAATATATTTCTTTTCAAAAAAAGTATACAGCGAGGCGAAAACAATAGTTGTGCAAATAGCGGTGATCCGGTTAACGAAGGCCAGCCTCGTGACCTGCCTGACGGTAAAATCCTCCATTGGCCTAACATACCGGCCGATGATAATGCACAAAATAAACGAAAATATGATAATGGTTACAAATTTGGCAGATTTGCGGTATTGTGTTTTTTTGAGGTCGACAAGCAAAGGAACGGCGATCAGTAAAGGGAAGAAATACAGGTACTGCTCGGATTGCAGGCCCTCAAGGCAGGCAGAGAAAATGAGTAAGCCACAAACCACTGAAATGATCGCAGTGGTTAGGTCTTTGATCGCGTCATTATATTTTAACAGCATGAACAATAAAATAGCGAAGCAAAAACAGGCCACCAGGAATGAAGATACGTACATTTCAATTGCGGCGTCATAAACTGAGATACATATTCCGATAAAAAGCGCTGCAAGCCCAAGCTGAAACGTCCGTTTGGGAACTTGCTTTATATCAAGCGAAGGGTTGAGGCGTTGATCATCCGGCCGGACCAGGCGGTGGTATTTGTCAGTGATCTTTTCCATGCCGGCAGGTATATTTCAAGGCGTAGCCTGGTAAAATTATCATAAGTTAGCGGTACAAATATAGGAATAAGTTAAGGCAACCACCCAAGGGCTTGGGTTGTAAATAGTGTACACCGAATGTTGAACCCCTCTGTTACTACACCGGCAACGTTATCACAAACTCCGATCCTTCTCCTTCTTTCGATTCAACCTTAATACTTCCACTATGCCCTTTCACCACCATATCATAGGTCAGGCTCAAGCCCAAACCCGTTCCTTCACCCGTAGGTTTGGTGGTAAAGAATGGCTGCATGATCTTTTCCTTGATTGCATCCGGTATACCAACGCCGTTATCTTTTACTTTGATGATCACCTCGCCATTTTCAAAAGCGGTAGATACCGTTACTTCGGGTTTATAAGCTGCCCCGGCGGTTTTAGCCTTTTGATTGGTGGCATAAAAAGCATTGTTGAATAAGTTAAGTAATACCCGGCCAATGTCCTGCTGTACGACGGTAATCGGCGGCAGGTTTTCGGCGAAATGGGTAGTCATTTCGGCGTTAAAGTTTTTGTCTTTGGCGCGCAGTCCGTGGTAGCTGAGTTTAAAAAACTCATCGGCAAGTACATTAATGTTGGTTAACTGCCGCTCGCCGCTGTTATTGCGCGAATGCAGCAGCATGCCTTTTACGATAAAATCGGCGCGCTTGCCATGCTGGCTGATCTTTTGCTGGTTTTCTTTAATATCCCCGGCAATGGTTTTTACTTCATCATAATTGCCGTTGTCGATCCCTTGTTGCAGCTCGTCGATCAGCTCGGTATTTACCTCCGAAAAATTATTGACGAAATTCAACGGGTTTTGTATCTCATGGGCTATACCGGCAGTAAGCTCGCCCAACGAGGCCATCTTTTCCGACTGAATCAGCTGCGTTTGCGCGTTTTTCAGCTCCTTTAAGGATTTTTCCAGGTTATCCCGCTGGGCTTCAATCTCTTCCTTTTGCTGAATTACCTCCTCCGTGCGGATATGCACTTTATGTTCCAGTATGCGTTTCTCCTTTACCAGTTGCCGCGACCTTAAAGTAACAAATCCCCATACAGTACCTGCGAAGAGAACTATGTACATTGTATATGCCCACCAGGTTTGCCACCACGGCGGGTTGATGGTAAAGCTAAACTTTGCAGGCTGGCTCCATACATTATCCGCTTCCCTACTGATGACTTCAAAGGTATATTTGCCAGGCTTAAGGTTCATATAATTGACAGTGGAACCGTTGCCTGTTATATCGCTCCATTTTTTATCTTTTCCGATCAACACATACCTGTATAGTGTCGAATCGTGCGGGGTTAAATTAAAACTGCTGTAATTAAACCGGATCAGGTTTTGATCGTAAGGAATGGTTAAATCAACCGGCATATTACCGGGGCCGGCAACATTATCCCAGTTTAAACCGCTTTGTAATGCATAATTTGTGCTTGCCTGCGCTTTGTCTTTTAAATAATATTTTTCTTCATTGAGCTCCCAAAGGGTGTCTGTTATGGATGAATTAAACTTCTCCCGGTCCGTAAAATACATCGGGTAGTCATATACGTTTATCCCGGTAATATAAGGAGTTGATTTAGGCGCATCCTTTTTAGACAGGTCCAGCACACTCATCCCCACATCGCCTGACCAGTAAAGGCCATCTTTTGTGATCACCTCACTATTGTAACCATTATCCCACGTTCTGTTTAACTTGCAAAACCCGACCTGCCATTTTTTATTGCTGCTAACACCTTCCACAGGAGGCTTGATCACTATTATTCTCTCCCGGGTGGTACCCGCATAAATACTGCCGTTATGCTGCAGTAGCGACAATATTTTCTCGTTGACAGGTCCCTGTGAAGTGGATAAGAAAACGAGTTTGTCATTTTTAATGTCTGCAATATAAATGCCCTGGTAAGTCCCCATCCATATATTGCCCTCGTCGTCCGGAAACAACACCGCTTCATCTTTTAAACCTGGGATATTATTTAAATATTGAATGGTACCGGCCTTAGGATCGATCCTGTCTATTCCACCGGAACGCGTGCTGACCCAAATCTGTCCTTGTTTATCAATGCAGGTGTTGTAAATATTTTTATCGATCAGCCAGGGCGCTTTGCCAAGGCGCTTAAGCGTCTTGTTTCGTGGGTCGTACACTTCTAATCCGCCACCGAAATATTCTCCTATCCATAGTCTGCCTGCCTCGTCGGCCACAATATCATTTATACTATAAATAGCCCTGGTATTACTGTCGAGGCCTTGCTTCCCGCCCATGTATGTTATAGTTTTTCTTGCCGTATCAACTATTTCTAAACCGGTGTCTGTTGAAATAACAATTGCCCCGTTGATCGCTTTAATTATATTAGTATTATCGGTTGCGAGACCCTCTTTAACGCCTAAATGCCTGCTTGTCCCTTTTTTTCGGTTCAGGATATCAACCCCGTGACCAAAAGCGGTTTGCCAGATATAGCCTTGCTGATCTTCTGTTAAACCGGCTACATATTCTTTACCGATATGGTCAATGACAGCGTTGTTGTTGCTGACCATGTTCAATCCATAAGGTGTGCCTATCCAAACCTGGCCCCGGCTATCCTGGTTAATGCTTTCAGGATAATCCGATACTAAACCGTTATTTTTCTCAAGGCGCTTAACGATATGTTTTTCAGGGTCTATTATCGTCCAACCATCAACACCTATCCAAATCTTTCCTTCATTATCCTGTAACAATAATGCCCAAAACTCTTTATCCGGAGCAGGGAGTCGCGCTTCGCATATAGTTTGAATGGAATCTTTTTGAAGGTCGACCACATTGACCGTTCCACCGTATATTGCCAGCCAAATATGGCCTTTACGGTCACAAATCACACTTCCTACTGAATCTGATTTTAGGCCATTTACTTTATCGAGATGTTTAATTTTTTTATTTTTTAGGTTGATTATATTTATTCCTCCACCAACGGTACCGATCCATATATTATCGTTTTTATCCCTCATAATTCGTTCTGTTTCGGCAGAAGTAAACAAACCGTCAGCCTTATCCAGCAATTTGATCGTTTGGGTTTTCGGGTCAATAATATTTACACCGCCGTCAATGATCGTGACCCATATTCTTTGCTGTTTGTCCATCGTGAAACTGAAAGCATGAAGACTACTGACACCCTGGCCGCCGCCCAATCTTTTTAATATCCCGTCTTTTAGGTCCACCACCGCTATCCCGCCATCATAACCGCTGAGCCAGATATTCCCAAGGTTATCCTGCACCATGCCATAGGTGTACTCTTCCTTATCGTATGATAAAATCAATAAGAGATTTTCCCCGTCATAACGGTAAAGACCCAATGTAGTCGCTATCCATAAAAAACCATCACGATCAGTAAACAAACATCTTGGATCTTTTCTCTGCGATCCCTGGTCTCCTCCAAAACCGAAAAGGTATAAATTTCCACTTTTCAATTCGGGTTTTGCCCCCTTTATCAGTTTTGGCGGCGGTAAAATGTAAGTTTTGAATTTCAGCGGACGCGATGGGAGTTTATCGATATCCAAGTCCTTTTCGGGAAGGGCATTATAGTCAAATTTTGCTTCTTCAACCGGGTATTTAAAGGGTTTAAACCCGGCGGTATCATATGATTGCGCCGGCAGTTTATCCAAATCAAAAGGTTTAACCACTGGGTGCACCGGCACAGCTTTGATGCTGTCCAAATTTATTTTTACAGGTTTGCTAAGTTTTAGGGGTTGTACAGTTGGTGTGGCATATACCGTTGGGGGCGGCCGGTCAAGGTTTGCCGTGGAGTTTTGACAGGATGAAAAGGCGATGATCCCGATAACAAATGCAGCCAGGACCGTAGCAAACCAATAGGATTTTCTCATAAAAAGGGGAGGATGGGAATAATTCCTTCAAGGTAATGTTTTTATGAGTTAATAAAAAAATAATATTTGGTGTATATGGTTCGATTTCAGAAGGGTAGGGATATGGGGATAAATAAAAAAGGGGGCTCGGGGATATGCCATTAAATTAAGGAAGCCCCGTGATACAGCCCCCTCTAAATCTCCCCCGGTAGGGGAGACTTAAAAAAATAAACGCAGCTGCAACTAAATACCCGGTAGGGAGGAGTTAGAAAAATAAACGCGATCGAAGCTAAAGTCTCCCCTACCGGGGGAGATTTAGAGGGGGCTAAAAGCTCGTCGGAACGTAATAAAAAAGGCCCCTTACGGAGCCTCAAAAAACTATTAAAAACTATTCACACAAAATTTTAAAAGGCCTCGGCGGCTTGTTTCACTTCAGAAGCGAGGTTAACGCCGCTCAGCTGGTCCGCAAAGGCGATAAAGGCTTTGCTATCCGCAATAAGCTGCGCATTATCAATCAGGTTTTGCAAATTGATCTTGCCGATCACAAACTTATAGCTGCCCGAGTAATAACGCTCGTGGATATGGCCGAAGTTTAATACTTCCAGCAACCTTTCATCATCATAACGCAGGTAAATATTCAGCTCGATGTTATTCGTAAAGTTAAGGTCGCGGCGCTCTTTGGCCTTTTTGTACTCGTACTGGTAATCGTAACGCAGTGCTGCAATATCCGAAAGTACCGCCGAACCTGTTGGGTGCCCGCCGGCGCCTTTACCGAAGAAGAATTGCTGGTCGGCAAAGGCTGCCTGTACAATTACGCCGTTGTATTCGTACTCCACGTTGTATAAAAACTCTTTGTCGTTTACGAATTTGGGCAGTACGAACAGAGCCACATGCCGTTCATCCAGTTCCTTGGCAACAGGGACCAGTTTTATCTTCAGGTTCTTTTCCCGCGCATATTGCAGGTCGTGCGCCGAAAGGTTTTGGATGCCGAGGTTAAACACCTCATCCGGCTGCACCACTACGCCATACGCATGTGCGGCGGCTATAACCAGTTTGTATTTCGCATCAAAACCGCCCACGTCGCTGGTCGGATCGGTTTCGGCAAAGCCGAGGTCCTGCGCCTGTTTTAGGGCGCCGTCGTAATCCAGGTTTTCGATGAACCCCTTGGAGAGGATATAATTTGACGAGCCATTAAATATCCCGCTGATGGAATGCAGCAGCTCATTATCATAGTATTCTTCCAGGTTGCGGATGATGGGGATGCTGCCGCAAACGGCGCCTTCGTATAACAAGGACGTACCGTATTGATGCTGTATCTCGATCAGTTCCTCCAAATGCAGGGCGATCATTTTTTTACTCGCCGAAACCACATTTTTGCCGGACTTTAATGCTCTTGATACAATTTCAAATGCCGCTTCGGTATCGTTGATCAATTCAACAACCGTGTTTACCTCCGGGTTATTCAAAATTTCATCCCGCTCGGTCGTAAACAAATGGGAGGGAAGTGTGCGCCTCTTATTCGGATCCTTTATGGCGATCTTTTTGATCTCGAGGTTCAAATTTTTGGTGCGGATAATATCATACAAGCCCTGGCCCACCACGCCAAAGCCAAACAGCCCTATATTTAATTTTTTACTCATTATGCAGTACGTTGTAATTCAATCACTTTTCCTTTTACGTCGGTTTTAAAAAAGGAGTTAATAATATTGGTTAATGCGCCGGTCTCAATTAAAAAGCCATCGTGCCCGTAGAATGAATCCAGTTCAGCAAAAACCGATTTCGGGATATGCTGAAAAAGGTATTGCTGCTCTTCGATGGGGAACAATACATCCGATTTAATGCCAATGACCAATGTGCGGGCTTTTATTAAACTCAATGCTTTCTCAACCCCATGACGGCCGCGGCCTACATTATGCGAGTCCATGGCCTTCGACAAATACCAGTAGCTATAGGCATTAAAACGTTTTACCAGTTTATCACCCTGGTAATTTTGGTAGGATGAGGCTTTAAAATCATCCACCAAAGTATCTTTTTCTTCCTGCTGAGTTATCGAATAGGTTTTGTAACTCCGGTAGGATAGAAGCGCGATGCTCCTTGCCGCTTTCAGGCCTTTGTGGCCGCCGTCGGGGGTATTGGCATAAAAAGTACGGTCGGCAGTGATAGCCAGCCGCTGCGACTCGTTAAAGGCTACACCCCAGGGCGAATGTTTGGCATTGGTGGCGATGAGGATGAGATTTTTGATAAAATTGGGCGCCATGATTGCCCATTCCACGCACTGCTGACCGCCGAGCGAACCGCCTAAAAGTATTTCGATGCTTCTGATGCCCAAATGCTCCGCTAACAGCTGATGCGCTTTTATAAGATCCCGAACGGTAACCTGTGGAAAAGAAAGGTAGTAGGGTTGACCGGTCACCGGATTAGTACTCAACGGGCTGGTACTGCCATAGGCCGATCCCAGGATATTGGCGCAGACAATAAAATGGTCTTTGGGATTAAAATAATTATTCTCCCCAAAAAGGCCTTTCCACCAGTCGAATACGTCCGAGTTCGCGGTGAGCGCATGGCAAACCCATACTACGTTATCACCGTTTTTATTCAGCGTTCCGTAGGTATTGAATCCGATTTGCAACTCCTGCAATTGCCTACCCGACTCGAGTTTAAAGGCCTTTTTGTATTTATATATTTCTGTATTCATGTTTTATTTGTGATCAGAGATTAGCCATTAGAGATTAGGATGGAAATCCTGTACATCTAATCACTAATCTCCAGTCTCTAATCTCTAACCTACACTAACTCCGGTTCATTAAGCTTGATCTTCGCAAAAGCCTGTTCAAGATCGGCTTTGATATCATCGATATGTTCAAGCCCGACCGCTATGCGCACCTGGTTTGGCAATACACCGGCCGATAATTGCTCTTCGTCCGAAAGCTGCTGATGGGTAGTTGCTGAAGGCTGAATAATCAGTGTTTTAGCATCGCCCACATTGGCCAGATGGCTGATCAGCTTCAGGTTATCGATCAGTTGGCTTGCGCTCTCTTTATCGCCCTTTACCTCGAAAGTCAGCACCGCCCCGAAGCCGTTTTTCAAATATTTTTTTGACAGTTCATGATGCGGCGAAGAAGGCAGACCGGCATAATTTACGCTTGCCACCGCAGGATGCTGTTCAAGCCATTTTGCTAAGGCCAAGGCATTGTCAACATGACGCTGCACCCTAAGCGAAAGTGTTTCCAACCCTTGTATGTTCAGCCAGGCATTAAAAGGTGATTGAGCAGGGCCAAAATCCCTTAAACCTTCCACGCGGCAACGAATGATAAACTGAATATTGCCAAACGGCCCGCCAATGCCGAAAACATCGGCAAAAACAAGGCCGTGGTATCCCTCGGATGGCTCGGTAAACTGCGGATATTTACCATTGCCCCAGTTATAATTACCGCCGTCGACAATTACGCCGCCGATAGTCGTGCCATGCCCGCCTATCCATTTGGTGGTTGACTCAACCACCACGTTGGCGCCATGTTCGATCGGCCGGAATAGATAGCCGCCGGCGCCAAAAGTATTGTCTACGATCAGGGGCAGGTCATGTTTCCTTGCCATTGCCGACACTTTATCAAAATCAGCAATATTAAAGCCGGGGTTACCGATGGTTTCCAGGTAGATAGCCTTGGTTTTATCGTCGATCAGCTTTTCAAGGTTTTCGGCGGTGTCATCCTTGGCAAACCTTGCTTCAATTCCTAACCTTTTAAATGCGACTTTAAATTGGTTGTAAGTACCTCCATACAAAAATGGCGAGGTGACGAAGTTATCGCCGACCGTTAAAATATTATTTAATGCCAAAAACTGCGATGCCTGGCCGGATCCCACTGCCAAAGCTGCTACACCGCCTTCAAGCGCCGCCATGCGTTTTTCGAACACATCAGTGGTGGGATTCATAATTCGGGTGTAAATGTTTCCAAACTCTTTCAGCGCGAACAGGTTGGCGCCATGCTCGGCGTTTTTAAACACGTACGAAGTGGTTTGGTAAATAGGTACAGCACGTGAACCGGTTGTCGGGTCGGCCTCCTGGCCGGCATGCAACTGGAGGGTTTCGAATTTTAAAGCTTCAGCAGACATGATTTTAAGTTTTTATTGTTTTTGATAGATTTTGTTTAACGTTTGGCGCAACGGCAGACAAATTGCCTGGTGCGGACACGTATTTTTCGGAAAAAGGAAAAATGAA
>DASRTD010000056.1:0-31627 GCA_035656115.1 Mucilaginibacter sp. | reverse complement strand
CACGGGGAGCAGCCACCGTTCCTGTCGGCGGGAACCGTTTTGATGTTAAGGGTTATAACCGCGGGGGCTATCAAATCGAATCGGTATCGGTTACCTATAAAGGCCAAACCTATAAAGTTGATCCTGTGATCACCGATGCACGCATGCAATTGCGATTAAACGCCCCGATGGGGCCTAAAGGAGAAAAAATACAAGTTAAAGTAAATTACAGCTTTTCCATTCCTTATTACGGCGCGGACCGTATGGGCCGCCAAAAATTCAAACAAGGCTGGGTTTATGAAATTGCACAATGGTATCCGCGAATGTGTGTTTATGATGATGTTGAAGGATGGAACACCTTGCCTTACATGGGTTCTGGCGAATTTTACTGCGATTATGGCGACTATGACTACTACATAACCGCTCCGGCAAACGTGACCGTCGCAGGGTCAGGTGACCTTCAAAATGCCGCACAAGTACTGACTTCAACCCAGCAAAGCAGGTTAACTGATGCCAGAAACAGTGATAAAACCGTTATGATCATTAACGCTGATGAAGTTGGGCAGGCGGCTACCCATCCTTTTAAAGGCACTTTAACCTGGCATTTTAAAATGCTGAATACACGCGACGTAGCCTGGGCAGCCTCGCCTGCATTTATTTGGGACGCCGCAAGGGTTAATCTGCCATCCGGGCGCAAATGTATTGCCATGAGCACTTACCCTATAGAAAGCTCGGGCATTGATTCCTGGAGCCGTTCAACCGAATACCTGAAATCCAGTATCGAAATTTACTCAAACAAATATTTTGAGTATCCCTGGAATTCTGCTACCAGTGTATCGGGTGTAGCATTGGGAATGGAATACCCGGGAATAATCTTTTGCTTAAGCAATTTTAAGACTGGCAATCTTTTTAACGATGTTACCCATGAGATAGGCCACAACTGGTTCCCGATGATCGTTGGCACCAACGAGCGAAAATTTATGTGGATGGATGAAGGCTTTAACACCTTTATTAATGAGTACTCCACCGAAAAATTTAATAATGGGGAATATTTTAACGTTAAAGCCAGGAATGCTCCCGGAATAGCGAATATGATGAAAAAGGAAAATGACCCGTTAATGACCCCGCCGGATGCCATAACCAATTACGGCCAATATTATAATAAAACAGCCTTAGGTTTGGACATGCTGCGCAACGTTGTGCTTGGTCCCGACAGGTTTGACTACGCATTTAATGAGTATATTAAACATTGGGCGTATAAACATCCTTTGCCTTATGATTTTTTCAGGGCGATGAACGATGCTGCGGGCGAAGACCTGAACTGGTTCTTTCAGCCATGGTTCTTTACTACATGGAAACTTGACCAGGCGATACAAACGATAAGATATGTTAAAGATAACCCGGCGAACGGCGTTTATATAACCCTGGTAAATAAAGAAAAAATGGCGATGCCGGTCGACTTGAAAATAATACAGGCCAATGGCAAAACAGAAACATTATGCCTGCCGGTAAATATCTGGCAACGCAGCAGCGTATGGACATTTTTGTACCCATCAACTTCCCTTATTCAATCAATCGAACTTGATCCGGATAAGCAGCTTCCGGACATTGACAGGAGTAATAACCTTTATAAAGGAAAATAATTCAGGATGCGTTTTAACGTATAAAAGTAAGGACAAAGACAGCAAAACATTAAACCGGTAGCGAAATAATGATGCAAAAGTATTTGAAATCTATTTGGGGCAGACTATTATCTCCAGAATTTTTGATTATCCTGGTTGCTGTAATTATTATCGCGTTGTTTTTGTTCCTTGCCTGGTATTGGCTTAATAATTGGCTACAAAGCTATGACTATCAGATAAAAATCGAGTGGTGGAGGCTTGCGCTCGCAGTTTTATTTGATGCGGTGATGGCTATTTTAATCTGGCTTCCTGGTAGCAAAAGGGGAACTAAAAAATTCAAAAAAATATGGCTAAATAGCAAACACTTATGAAAAAATATTTGAACTCATTTTAAAAAGAGGTCATTAAATACAATTCTCCTTTCCTGATTGAAGTCGGAGCCGTTTGGAACTGGGCTTCGCTCCGATAGCACAAACAGGTTAATGAATACGCAATGAATGGCACCCGGCTCCAAACGATTACTCCTCCGGGTTAAGTATTAGTATGATTTTTCTTTTATATAGCTATGTTTAGCCTTGCTGAATAATTTCTGATTCGTCCTGTAACTTGATCCACTCTCTTACTACTGTTTCCAGATCTTTTCTTCGTTTTTCTATTTCCTGCATGTTAGCAAACTTAGCTACCCTGCTTTCTTTCCCGTCACCCACAAGAAGGCCGTTTTGGTTTTTAATAAAAGCTCCTTTATGAAACATGAGGCTCACATGTTTTTTTGCATTCATAAAATAGGATGCCATGTTTCCCTTATAAAGGAATGTCGGGCTATTCCATTTTATCGTTTCTTCTAATCCAGGATGGACATTTAAAATAATTTCGCGTACCCGCTGTATTTCAGCATTCATCGGGTGTTCCTTTTTCTTAAGGTATTGATCAACTTGCGGATTTTTATTCATGAGTGTAATATTTAATCTGAACACCCTAGCTAAAAGCTGATTAATTTTAATGGCTTATTTTTTTGTAATGCCGGGGGTTAAAAATAAGGGAATCGATATCCGGTGCCAGTTTGCAATTGTAATAAGTTTCTACCTGTCTTAGTTTGTCATTAACAGAAAATACCACTTTGGTTTCGGTGGCTGCCCTGCCAATTTTTATATAGTTTTCGAAAATGGCGTCCTGCTTTGTGTTTTTGGTGTATTTGATCATGCGCACCAGGTACAGATCGTCTTTGTCAACCCATAACTGATTTACCTGTTCATTCCTGTTGGAGGCCCCTATAATATAAACCCGCTTACCATCCAGCGTATCTTCACTCAATTTGGTCAGGTCATAACCCTGTTTTTTAATAATGGCGATAGTCTGATCTATAGGATAAAAATACATGCCGCCTAATAAAAATATAAGGTCGTTTCCCTGCGGAGAAGCAGATTTTAAATGCCCATTACTTATAACATAGGTTGAATCGTTTGTCATAATATATGAATTGCCTTCTTCTGAGCTCCCGACATCTATTCGCAACTTGTCGGGGTTTAGCACCGATTCATGCCATGTCTGCGTTTGTTTTGTCGCACCCCGGTAGATTTCAGTGGTTTGATCAAAGGTTAACGACCGGTACCACCGCAGCGCATGCTTTTTATACATTGATTTTATTACATCTTCCCCGTTATTCATCTTTATAAAAAACGGCAACACGCATAATGCGGCTATCGAAAATATCTTTGCGTTCATGATTTAAAGATTTTTATTAATTCACCGGGCCGTTTTTTGGCCAGCAGTTTAAATAACCCGCTTCATCCTGGTCATCATTGCCTCTGGTATTTAAACCTCGTCCACCGTCTGATGGCTGGACGTTAACTATCGGCCGGGTCGGACTAAGCGCTTCTTTTATACGCAAATGCAGATCAGCGTAGTGGGCGGCGGTCATTGCATCTTTCCCTTTCGGCAGATGCGCATCAATGTATTTTAATTCGGCACGCACCATTGGCCGAATATCCGACAACGTCATATTTATAGGCGTTAAGCCGAAGTAAGCCAATTGGGTCGCCGATAAACCCGGGAAACCTTTAAATTCGTCATCCAGCAGACTTTTCAAATTCTCGATATAACCGCGCTGCAGGTTGCGTTTAAATACATCAGGGCTGCCTGCGTCAAATATCCCCGCGCGTAAATCGTTAAATAGATCTGTTACGGTATAGGCACTGCTGCCGTTTTTAGCTTCGTTATCATACATTCTGGCCAATCGTGAAGGTGAAAGCACATTGCTCAATGTACCTGTTTGGATACTTTTTATTCGGTTTATAATTACGCCATTGTCAAACTTGCTTAACTCTTCGCCGTCAATTAACCAGGACGGCGTTGTAAACAATTGTCTATTAAAAAACATAACCGCATCCCGCTGCCGCTGTTTGTTAACAAAATCGTACACCGGACCATTTTGATCGTAGGTTTTAAAATTTTCGTTCATACCGCCAATATTTGCAGTAACATGGCCCATGTAACGGAAATATTGTGTTAAAATCTCGTTGTATATTTCCTGCAGATCGCTAAAATCTTCATCGTTTTGAAAAGTCCACTTTTCTATATTGGGTAAGATAAGTTTTAAGTTAGCGATCCCATAGGTACTTGCTTTCATGGCATTATCGCCAAGGTCTTCGTTTTGTAAACGCGGATCTATAGTTGTTCCCTGGCGGCCAAAATAATAAAGCGGGTTGCCGGCCTTTTCTTTTGTCCATTCATCCAGGATTTCTTTTTCCTGTTTTGCCGTTTTTTTACCAGAAAACCAGCTGTAGCCCCATTTTATAGCCCATAGATCATACTCTCCTATCTGCGGGTAAAAGTGCGTTACGCCATCGCCGGGCTGGGCAATATAATTAAAGCGGGCGTAATCCATAATGGATGGCGCCGTGCCGTGCTTATCCGTAAATGTTTTTGATCTTAGCGAATCAACAGGATAAGCATAACTGGCGCCGAAATTGTGAGGCAGGCCAAGAGTGTGCCCGATTTCGTGTGATAAAACAAACCGGATCAGCTCGCCCATTTGCTCATCCGTAAATTTGGCCCTGCGCGCGTCCGGGTTAGCCGCAGCGGTCTGAACAAAATACCAATCGCGCAACAAAGCCATCACGTCATGGTACCAGCCTACATGGCTCTCCAATATTTCGCCCGTACGGGGGTCGGATACGTGCGGGCCATAAGCGTTTTGCACGTCCGATGCGAAATATCTCACCACGCTGTAGCGGGCGTCTTCGGTGCTAAATCCCGGATCTTCTTTTGGCGATGGCGCTTCCTTCCCAATAATAGCGTTCTTAAAACCGGCGGTTTCAAACGCTCTATTCCAGTCGTTTATGCCCGCTATTAAATAAGGCACCCATTTTTTGGGCGTTGCCGGATCGATGTAGAAAATAATTGGTTTTTTTGGTTCAACCAATTCGCCCCTGGCATAGGCAGCTTCGTCCTTAGGTTCCAACCGCCATCGATGGATGTATGATGTAACTTCCGCTTTTTGTGCATCAGTGCCATAGTCTGTTTGGCTTTGACCGAAATAACCCACTCTTACATCCCTTAGCCGGGCTTTCATCGGGGTCTTAGGCAACAAGAGCATTGAGGTATTTAATTCAAAGGACATTGCCCCGTTTGTGTTGTCGGTGGACGATTCTGCCGAGTGGTAAGTTTTTAGCGAGCGTACTTCGATATTTATCGGGAAACTTTTGATCGTGTCGATATATGATCTCGAATTGTCCAGGCCAGAAATTTTATAAGTTTTTTTCAACGGATCGGTTATGCCAATCGCAGCGACATCGCCGTTATAAAAATCGGACACATCAATGACTACGCCTGTCGTATCTTTATTGAACGCCTTTACATCAAATGAGGCCAGCACGGCATCGAGATTAGAATTTCTGACTGACTGGTACATATCGCTGGCGCTATCGGCCCTGATGGAGTAGTTCGGGACACGCAAAAGGATCTGTTTATCGTGTTTTTCCCATTTCCAAACCTGTTGGTTGGCTTCTTCGCCGCCGTACTGGTTATAGGGAACCTTTATTTCTCCCGGCGTTTTTGCCAGGCGCGTTATAACCAACATTTCGCGGCCAAATAAGGAATCCGGTATCTCATAATAATATTTACCCTCTACCTTATAAATATTAAAAAGGCCCTTATTGACCTTTGTTTTATCAGGTATCAGGTCGCTGAACTTTTTAATAGCTTCTTTTTTAGCCCCCCCCGCAGGTGTTGTGTTCGCGGCTGCTGACGTTGTTTTGACAGCCCCTGTTTGAGCGGCTTTTTTTGATACACAGGAACTTACTATAACAACAAATGCAATTAAAGCAAGATACGCCTGAAAAATAGCTCTTAAAGATACGTTCATATTAATTTAAAGGGGTAAAACAGCTTTTTATGCACTGTTAGTTTACAAGTTTATTTTAAAATTCACAAGATAAAATCCCCCCGCAGGGGTGATTTTATGTATTTTATATTCCAATCATAATTCGACACATTGCTACAAATTGCTACAAACAGGAACCGCTTTGAATCATCATGCGCGTAATTTGCGAGAGATGGTGATCGTCATGTTCAGCAATGAAGTATGCCAAATCAATTATTCTCACGGGATTTTTTAAACCAGGATGAATTGAAAATTTGTGAAGGTCTTCATCTTCCAAAGACCTGAATTTTAAGACGGTCTGTTCTCTTGCTAATTTAAAGCGGAATAATAAATCATAAATACGGCGGATATCACGGCGGCCCATATTAGCTTTTTTATTTGTCATATCTGCTACTGTAATTTCTGGTGATGCGGCTACAATCTGATCAATCTGTTCCACCCATAGTGGTTCGAGATCAATCAGGTGGCCTACTTCTGTTTTGATACTCGATTTTGGCCCGTTGCTTACGATTAAATCCATGCTGTCGAAACGTGAAATCTTTCCGTATAATCTTGCAGGTGTCCCCACCAATCTTTCCAGCACACAGGGAAGTATGCCATCGTCTTCTATTAGCGGAAATGTTCTTAATATCCAGGGTGTTCTATCCATAGGAAGCCAATGCTATATACTGATCGAAATTATTATGAGTAATTCCTTCAATTCTTAGCGCTTTTACCGAATTTGCCAAGGCATCTTTTAGCCTTTGAAATCTATAAGTATGCATGAAAATTGGATAATAACATCTTCTTGCCCTCTGAGCCCTTTGTGTTAAAAACCAAACGCTAAATTCTCTATGTAATTTATTTATCCGTCGTGACCACGAGGTTTGTAAAGTCCCAGGAAGGCCCGTTATGACACTACCCAAACAAACCGTCTCCTCTTTCATCCAGCTTTTTACGGTCAAGGAAGGCAATGATGAATGACTTATGTGACCGCTCAAAGTTATTATCGGAGTTTGAAAGATAAAATCCCCCCGCGAGGGTGATTTTTAAATTTAGGAAAACAGGGATATTTGTTAAATAAATCGATCTTGAGTTGGCGCAAGCTATCGCGCTCAATTTATACCCCGGATTAAAGTTTTAAACTAAAACACGTTGCAATCTTTAATGAAGAAATTCCTGCTGATTATTGTTGTGCTGTGTCTCGCTAAAATCACCGACGCCCCAATAAATTATGCAGGCGACACGATGCCAAATGATACACCGCAATTTTTTGCACCCGGCATTTTAGCCGATGGGTTAAGCAACCGTGATTTCACCATTTCTCCGTCGGGGGGTGAAATTTTTTTTACGATACAATATCCAAAATTCATATCAAGGACGATCATCAGGCCGATAAAAATAAACGGGCATTGGGGCAAACCTGAAGTGGCGCCATTTTCCGGGGTTTACAGGGACCTGGAGGCGAGCTTTTCCCCCGATGGCAAAACGTTATTTTTCTCATCGGACAGACCGATCGAAGGCGCCCGGCCGAAACGCGATTTTGACCTGTGGAAAGTTTTGCGGACACCGGAAGGCCAGTGGGGTACCCCTGAAAACCTTGGCAATACCGTCAATTCGGACAAAAACGAATTTTACCCAGGTGTTGCAAAAAATGGGGATTTATATTTTACGGTGGCGACGCCATGTCGCAAGGGAGGCGAAGATATTGTGCTATGTAAAAAAAATGGCGCGGGGTACGAGCCACCAATAAGCCTGCCGGAAGATATCAATACGAAAATTGACGAGTTCAATGCTTTCATCGATGCTACCGGGCAATTTATCATTTTCACATCCTATGGGCGGAGCGATGACATTGGAAAAGGCGACTTGCACATCAGCCATAGAGATAGCAATGGCAATTGGATGACGGTGAAACACCTGCCCACGCCGATCAATTCAACATCCTTTGATTATTGCCCCTACGTAGCCCCGGATAAAAAATATTTTGTTTTTACCAGCAACCGTTTAAGACGAGAATGTTATAGCGATAAAGCCGCGGCCCCGGAAACGGCCTTGATGATATTTATTGGGTGAAATTTAAAAATGAATGGTAGATGACCGCGCGGTGTTTTATAACAAGGTGATGAAAAAAGTAGTCCTGATTTTATTTCTTTCTGGTTTTTTTAGCCCGCCGGTAAAAGCACAAACCTGCTCTTGCTCCTTACTGCTGGATTCGCTTATTCAAAAGGTTGAAACCGACTATGCCGGTTATATACATAAAGTTAAGGAGCCCGGCAATCCACGCTACTATACTTTGAAAAAAGAGCTTAGATCAAAATCTGAGAAGGTACAATTCCCAGCATGTTACAGCGTATTGGAAAACTATACCCGCTTTTTTAATGACGGTCATCTGTTTATTGCAGAGTTACCCGATGAAACGCCACTCCAAACAGATAGCCTTTATCGTTTGATTAAACATTTTTCCATACCGGCGAATTACGTTGAATTGTTGAAAAATAATGCCGTAAAGGATGCTGTTGAAGGCATTTGGAAAGACACCTATAATGAACAGATTGCTATTATCAAAAAAAGTGACAACCATTTTTATGGTGTTATACAGCAGTCAAGTATTCCAAAATGGGAACCTGGAATGGTAAAAATGGAAATTGAAAAGATAAAAAAGAACCAATATAATATTAGTTATTACCGAAGCGACTTCGCTAAAATACATTTTACCGATGCCCGTATTTACAAAAATATTTTTCTCCCGTTTGGTATTTATCGCCTGGCCAAAATATTGCCGCATAACGCCGAGATCAATTATGTAAACATAACGAACCCATCGCTCCCTGTGATCAGCATCATTAATCAGAAAAACATTTTGCTGACCATACCTTCAGCCTTAATTGATAGAAATTACCTGGACAGTTTGCTGGACAAATATGACACGGCAATCAAATCGACACCGAATTTAATCATTGATATTCGTGGAAATACGGGAGGTAATTTCATATGGGGCAAATTGTATGATATCGCCAATACAATTGTACACCCATCTCCCAAACAAAATACAGACGATGACTTCCGGCTGCTGGCATCATATGACGATGCGGCTTATGTAAAAAAACAAATTGCGGCTTATGCAGACCAAAATGATTCGGCGGAAGTAAACTACTATAGGCGTATTGTCGAAAAAATCAAAAATAACGCCGGCAAAGTGATAGGCTTCTCCTATTACCGTTCCGCACCGGATACGGCCACCAGGATTGTATATAAATACCCGCAACGCATTGCAATAATAGTTGACAAAGGGGTAGCGAGCGCCGCTGAAGCTTTTATATTGGGGATGAAGGAAACCAGTTCAAAAGTTGTCCTGTATGGTAACAATACCAAAGGAGAAATAGATTACATGAATGTAAATACGATATCTTTCGGAGGCAACGGCAACAAAGCATATTATTTAGGCTACCCAACTTATTTTGCAAAAGACATAAGGACACATCCAATTAATCCGACCGGGATTAAACCGGACGTTTACATTCCGGCAAATACAAGCGATGGTATACAGTGGGTAGTAAGAGCACTTAGCAGAAAATCAGCAAATAAACATTTTAAGAAATGAACGTCCGATAATGAAGCGGGCCATAGAAACGGATGAAAGCAGATAAGGTTCAAGAAAGAAAAATAATTCAGCAACAGATAAAATAATCGCAATTAACTTAAATTTTGAAATATGAAAATAAACAACTTAAAGCCTGCCTTAATTATCATCCTACTTTTTTTTATATTCCATGCCCGGGCGCAGAACAGCCCTAAAGATGAGATCATCAAAGACATGGAGGACGCCGCTGCAGACTGGAACAAAGGCGACCTGGATGGTTATGTGGCTCTTTATGATTCAACTGCAACGATGATGACGCGTGACGGGAGGATCGGTTTGGATGGCATCAAGGATGTATTTGTAAAGTACTATTTTGATGGGAAAATGCCTAAACAACAATTGTCCTACGATCATTATGAACTAACCATGCTGGGTGAAAACTACGTCCTGCTGACCGGCCGTTTCATTTTGAAAGCCAATGGCAACCTGCCTCAAAGGATCGGCATATTTTCAGTCATATTTGTTCATCGGGCGAATGGCTGGAAACTGATACATGATCATTCAGGCTAATAACCCAGCAAAGAGAACAAAGTGCAAAGTAAAAGGAACTTAACGAGCCTCTGACCGGCCCGCGGGGGCTTAATTAACCGATTTGGAAAATTGTGAATCAGATTTTAGATTTTGTGTTTACATTGTGCGAACCAACTAGTGATTGTTAACAAAAATATCGGAAACGCTTTTGATCAAAGTCATGGTTTTGCAATCAGTGCCGCTGATCAGTTTCGAAATTGCCAACAGATGAAATTTAAACGGCTTTTGGTTTGTATGGTTGTTCTTCTGGCAGCAAATTGTTTCCCGCCGTCAATTTACGCTCAAAAGCATTTCTTTCAGCATTACGACATCGAAAACGGACTACTGCAATCCCAGGTAACCTCAATTGCTCAGGACCGGAATAATCAGCTATGGATTGCCACATTAGGCGGGGTCAATTGTTTTGATAGCAGGCAATTTACACCCTTTACCGTTGAAGATGGTTTGCCTGATAATGCAAGTTTTGCTATCGCCACGGACAAAAAAGGCCAGATTTGGTTTGGAAATTCAAAAGGTATCACAACACTTGATCAAAGGGGAGTAAAAAATTATCCATTTGCAGGTCAAGTCAGCACCCGTGGGGTGAGGCGAATAGTTACCGATGGCGATGATAACAAGTGGGTGCTGGCGGGCTACAAGTTTTTTAAGCTGGCCGGCGGCAAATTGACGAGGCAATTTGTAACGGCTGACAGTGAGATGGTCTCAGCGATACAGGTAAACAAAAAAGGAGAAGTTTTTGCTGCAGTATACAAAAAGGGTGTTTACAAGCTGGAAAATAACGTGTGGCGGTTTGTTTTTGGCTTTGGTACACCGAACGATCCGTTAAGCCGCTCTATAAATTATTTCATTTTTGATAGCAACGACTCCGAGAAAATTTATTTTATAACCTCAGAACAATTGTTCAGCTACAGTATGGGCCGTATCGAAGCTGAAAGTAAAAACCTGTTCAAAAAAAATCATACCGAACTCACGCGTCTGTTACCAGATAATGAAGGCGGGCTGTGGATTGGCTCATCTAACGGGGCGTACCTGTTAAAAAACGGCGCCATAACTTTTTTTAATGAAAACAATGGCTTTACAAATGCCCGCGTATTGTGCATGTTTAAAGATAGCGGTGGCAATTTGTGGTTCGGCACTGATGGCTCCGGGCTTTACCAGTATCCGCACAGTAGTTTTTTGATTTATGATAAAACGCAGGGCCTGAACAACGATGTGGTAATGGGCCTGGCAAAAGGCAGCGACGATAAGGTTTTTATTTCGACCTACGGCACAGGTCTCTTTTCTTATAAAAACAATGCTGTAGCCGAGGTGAAGCTGACCGGCAGCGGGCTTGCCCCCCAAAAAATTAATTGTATATATGAAGATTCCGGGAATACGCTTTGGATGGGCACGGATAATTCGGAACTATGGAAAAAAAACGGACAAACTGTTACGAGGGTGTTTCCTAAGAGCGGTGAAAAAGGGGACGGATTATTTACATCAATTTTAAAAGCCGGCAATAGTAGACTATGGCTGGCCACGGGCAGGGGATGCTTTTATTTGAGGGGGGATGATCCGGTTAAAATTAACGGGATCGATGAATATTGCACCTCCCTGCTGGAAATTGGAAAAGATTCATTGCTGGTTGGCGCGCAGACCGGTTTAAAGTTAATCCGGAATGAGCACGTCGACACCAGCTACCAATCCGGTTTCCCGAACTTGCTTGTTTTGTGCCTGCGATCATATGGGAATTTTCTCTTTGCCGGCAGTAATGACAGGGGATTATTTGTTTGGAATAAAAGCGCTAAATCATTTGAAAATATTACCACAAAACAGGGACTGAATTCAAATAGTGTGTTGAGCATGCAAATTGTCAACGATCAGCTCTGGGTTGGAACCGGACGGGGGGTTAACAAATTCATACTAAGACAAAAAGGAAATCATTTGTCCGTGGTCCCTACCCCTTTTTCAGGAATCTTCAGTGAGTGCAACGAAAATGCTATGCTAAAAATAGGCGATTACATGGGCGTAGGCACCACCCACGGATTGAATTTGTATCCAATATCCGGCAACCTATCCCTGCCACCCGCCAAAATTGTTATCGAAAATATACAAACTTACACCACGCATTTAAACAGCCAGGGTTACATGTTAAAAGACGGCTACAAACTGCCCCGGGTTCCTTCGTTGCCATCCGGTGAAAGTCATATATCCATCAGGTTCCAGGCCATTCAATACGATGCGTCAAAAACCTATTATGAATATAAGCTGGATGGTTTAGATGCCGGTTTTAGCAAACCTGTGCAAAACAACGTTGTTGATTATGCGAGTTTACCGCCATCTTCTTACGTTTTCTTGGTTAAAACGGTAACAAGCGGGGGGGAAAGCGCCCCGGTTTCGTATAACTTCACCATAACTCCGGCGTTCTATCAAACAATTATTTTCAGGATTTTGATCGTGCTGCTTTTCTTGCTGAGCGTACTTGGCGCCTATTTGTACAAAACCTATTTAGACCGCCGAAAAAACATCTTCATCGCCCGGCTTAGGCTGATAGAACAGGAAAATGTGCGAAGACAAACTGCAGAAGATTTCCATGATGACCTGGGCAATAAACTTACCCGTATCAATATGCTGTCAGAGCTATTGGACAAAAAAATATCCCCGGAATTGCCGGACCAGAAAACGATAATCCGGCAGATCAGGGCCGGCGTTGGCGAGATGTACAGCGGCACGAAAAACATCCTTTGGGCGATGAACCCGAAGAACGATCATTTAGGTGAAATACTAACAGAAGTTAAACTATTTGGCGAGTCGCTTTTTGACAATACATCTACGTCATTCACCATGCTGCCTTATGAGGAAAGTGTAGATAAGATAAAAGTTCCGCTCGGGTACAGCCATAACATGATGTTAATTTTTAAAGAGCTGATAAACAATATTTTAAAACATGCACAGGCAAGTGAGGTAACATTTGCTATATTAGCCGCGTCTTATAGCAAGATATACTTTAAAATCACTGATGATGGCAAGGGATATCAAACTGATAATGCTTTTCCGGGCAACGGCTTAAGGAATGTTCAGAACCGCTCAAAAAAACTCAACGGTGAAATAATAACAGCGTCGCAGCCTGGAAAAGGGACCATCACAACATTAATTATAACGGTGCCTTAAATTGCCCTATGCATGTCCCATCTGTTAATGTCGTAATAATTGAGGATGATATTGTTCTTCTTCAAACATACAAAATGCTGATTGAACCTGAATCCGGGCTATATGTATCCGGGATTTACACTTCTTTTGAGCAAGCTGAAAAAAATCTGACTGTGCAAAGGCCCGATGTTATCCTTTTGGACATTCAACTGCCCGGTATTAGCGGCGTTGACGCTATACCATTAATAAAGAAGTACCTGCCAAAAGTCCATGTTATTATGTTAACAGTTTTCGAATTTGAGCAACAGATTTTCAAGGCCCTACAAAATGGCGCATCGGGCTACATCACCAAAGACAGCTCATCAACCAAAATCGTTGAAGCGATAAGGGAAGTAAATGAAGGCGGCGGCCCGATGAGTATCAGAGTCGCCCGAATGGTCATCAAGTCTTTTGAGAAAAACGCGCACTCGCCTTTATCAAAACGCGAAACAGAGATATTAGGCCTCATGACAGATGGTAAAAAAAGGAACCAGATCGCGGAAGAATTGTTCATAGAGCGCGACACGGTGAAAACCCATATCAAAAATATATACGCAAAATTAGATGTAAATTCCCGGTCGGAAGCTATTTTGACAGCCAAAAAGAGCAGGCTGATTTAAGCTTAATCGCCATCAAATTCATCATCCATTTCCCTTATGATTTTTTCATCCTCATTTGAAAATAAGTTATTTATAGATTTATTTTTATCGACGGCGGCAAAATAGGTTTTAAAGAAAACAACGCCTCCCTGCGGCAAGATTTCTTTCAGCCTGTTTTTCCCGAAAATGTCAACTATCGTTTTTGTCATTTCGGCGCCTAGTATATATAAAGGGCCGGCGCCAAATAGACCGGCGTTTAACGTTTTTTGCAGTTTCTCATCATTTTTCTGTCGATATGCTTCCATTAATTCGGCGAAATTGTTTTTCCTTTTAACAAGGCATCGCTATATTGAACGGGAGTTTTTGGAGCCGGGTCGGAAATATAGGTGGCGGTGCCTTCCAGGAAAATATGATTGAGCGAATATTGGAGCGGATGCGCCTGCCGCCCCTTATGTTTATGGCAACGGGCAACAGTATATTGTACAGTATGAAAGATTTCATGTTTAAGGACGGATATAAACTTGCGATAATCATCCTTATAATATTCAAGGTCCATGGCTGTTATATCACCGGCGCCCCAGCCGTCAGCGCCGGTAGCAAAGTAAATTGATACCTTTCTTTCGACAATTTTGTTTTGGTTTATATACGGTATTAAAACCTGTTTTATATTATCAAGTATTGCTTCATGGTTGTTTTTAAATGTTGCGATAATCGTTTTATACCCATTTGCATCTTTTTTTATTTCAGCAAAATGGAGCAATCCATCGGAATTAATATAGCGATACAGGCTATCAAGAGGTTGTTTGCCTGCCGCCAGCAGCAAACAATAGCACAGTTTTTCTTTAGTAAACGGGAACGGGTAAAAACCCTGGTTCTGTGAATAATCAATAGATCAAAATAGTGGTTACTGATCGAATTATAAATTGAATTAAAGGGAGGGCTGTTAGAGGTCAAAATATTCAGAATAGTTTCCGCCGGCGTAAAATCAAAACCCAAGCGAAAACCATTATCCGGAATATCAACCTTGGGTAAAATTAAAGGCTGATGCGAAAAATTGTAAGTCATGAAAGGGTCCTGGTTCAAGATGGCCTTACGATGCGCTCTCAATGCAAGAAAGCAACATGCACAACACCGGGTTCGGCGTCAGCCGGCCGCTCATAAAGGCTGTCGATCAGCCCATCGCTGATGACTTGTCCCTTAAAACTACCATCATAAATTGAATAGGCAGGCAGTAACTGGCTAACACAAGGGCGCGAAAACTTTAATACTAAGTTTATTATTTGACGTGCTTCTTCGTCCGGAATATTTCTCTTAAGCCAGCTTACCTCGGACGAATCTATTCCGTTAATTTTATATAAATCATCATAATTCCAATTGCCGGCTAAGATATGCGAGGGAATTTGACCTGAGACTTTAACAGAAGCCAACGCCATAAACACGGCTACCAATATTACGCATTTGAAACCAAAGAACCTTCTCGCAATCAATTTCATAAACCATCGTATTAATGTTTGATAATAGTGAAGCGCAAAATTTGCGGTCCCTGGTTACTCAAAACAAGAAAGATAAGCAGGGACGCACCTATCGTTCCTCGTATATTATCCGATTTATTTGGCCATACCATTGAAGCAGCCTTCGACAAGGCCCTTAGCGATCGATTCATCAAAATAATATTCATTATCTTTATTCCCTTTTGCAAATTGCTTTTTAAAAGCGCTGAGATCGACCGCCTTTTGTACATTTTCGAGTTTAATGCCGAGCAGGCCTTCTTTATATACCTCAGCTTCTACCAAACTGATCGCGCTTTTCAAAAGATCGATGACCTGGTTTAAATAAATTTTATCATTTAACAATTCGCCATGCCCGGGAACGATGCATTTAAAATCCATTTGATTAATGGCTTCCAATACTTTAACGCCTGTATAGGGATACCCCCCACCAAAAAAATACGGAATTGGACAAGCCAATACGTCCCCGGTTATCAAGATCTTCTCGATCGGTAAAAAAACCAGAATGTCGCCCCTTGTATGGACCGGCCCCAAATAAAGAATTTGAACGACTTCGTTTCCAATATCCAGATTTATATCACCTGATATAGTCATATTGGGGTAAGTTGGCAGATAATTAACCAATTCCGTTTCAACTGAATCTTCCTCAGCCGACAATTGTTTCATATCAGCCAGTTCAGAGCTAGTAAATGCTTTGCCGTCATCGCTTTTTCCTGTTTTGATTTGCTTTTTTAATGAGTCCAGGCCTTGACCATATCTGTTAAGGTCTTTTTTTTCAAAGGCAATCATTTCTTTTGCCGTTTCCTCGTGTGCAATTATTGTTATATGGGGGAAAGCATTAGCGTATGCTGTATTACCTTGCTGATGGTCAGCATGCCAATGTGTATTTATAAGATAATCTACAGGTTTACTTGTCAACGTTTTAATAAAGGCAATGTCTTCTCTGGCAGCGGATGGCAGGTAACAGGCATCTACAACGATAACCTTTTTTGCACCGATAATTATGGTTGTGTTTCCCTGTGGATTACCATCAGGTGCATCTTTGTGACGGACCATATATACATTTTCAGCCAATTTTACAACTTCACGATTAGCCGTAACCACTGATTGGGGAAATAGGTCTTCACAAAAAAACAGAATAAATAATTGAATGGTAAATATTTTATTTAACATTGTTTTGTGAGTTAAGAAAACAATAAAGTACCTGGCAGTCAATAGCGTTACTTTCCTCGGTTGACCGGTTTATAACCACAGCGATTATAAAAGTATTCATCCCCAATTAAACTATTATACCCCGCGAAGGGTGATTTTGCATTTATTTGCATGAGGGGCCTTTTTAGGTAAAGTTAAACCTCCCTACGGCTGATTATTCGATTAAATAATGCTTCTTGGCATAGAGCGGGACTTATTCATAAGTACTTCCTTAACCAAATAATCTAAAATTAAATACTGGTGAAAAATTTCAGAGCGACGAACTCTATTTTACAAAAAAGAGGTCACCGTTTTAAGGGCGACCTCTTCTTAATCGGTATTTTACTTTTGATTCAACCCGGATTATTTATAAAAATAATCTACACAGTACCTGCTGGCGGAACTATGAGCGCCGAATTGAAAAGCGAATAACGCCTGAGCCTGGGCAACTGTGTAACTCCCCGGAAGGCTAGGGGTCCCGGTCGATAAGAATACCGGCCCATTAGTGATCGTTACTCCGTTGGGGGTTAAGTTGTTTGCGATATCCGACGCCACAAAAGTTACCGCAAAGTTTCCGTACATACCGCCCCCGTTAATTGTAAAAGTTACATCATAACGCAAAGCAGCCCCCCCATCATAGCCGGTATACATTTGGAACTCGGTGGGCGAAACCGGCGTAATAATTGTCGGTTGATTTGCAAAAGAAACACCGCTCAAAGTACCCGCAGTTGTCGAATCTGTTGCGTTCCAGCGGCGAAAAGTCTGCCTGTATGCCCCTGCAAAAACGTTACCAATAAAGTGGTAATACATAATCCCCTGGTTGCCGCTGATATTCAACCCTCCTGCGTTTTTTATCGCAATCGGGAGCATATAGCTTTTTGAAGGATCGAGGTTGTTCTTGTAAAAGGTCACCGTCAGGATAGCTGTGCGTTGACCCGCCGGAATAGTCACAGTTGTTTGTGTAAACGCAAAAGCATTAACCGGCATCGGCAAATAAGTTACAGCATTTTGAGATGCATTAACTGAGGCTATTATTGAAGGATCATTGACACTAAACGTTATGGATGAAGCAGTTGTAGGCACGGATGGCGATGCCACATTGACCGCAAACTGTTGTACAATGGTATCTCCGGATGCCGTAATAGCATCTGCGCCAAAATAGCTTTGTCCGCCGAGGGGAAATTGCACTATTGTACCCACGCCCGCAAAATTCGTATATCGGCCATCATCTTTCAGGCAGGAGCTTAAGCTAAGCGCCGCCGCCGATAGCATTATTGTGGTTATAAAATATAATCTCTTTTCCATGGTTTTGATAAATTATTGTTCCCAAAATATTTTGGTTGTAAATATGTTAATTGTACCTACTTTGGCAAGCTGGGCGCCGTTGGTGGTAAGCTCCTCCTGCGGATAGTAGCTCCGTATCGGTAAAGTCGGCGAGACCGCGGTCGGATCTTTCGATACCGGGTTTGGCAAAACCGGGAAGCCTGTGCGCTCGTATTCCAAATAAGGCTCCAGGCAGTTATAACCCACCAGGGCTATCCATTTCTGGTATATAATTGCCTTTTGTTCATTTGACGCCGAGGCGGCCCATCCAACGTTTGCAATATTCTGGCTATAATAGGTAACTGCCAGCGCTGTTGACGTGGCTGCACTGGGGTAGCTGACCGCGGCAGGGAGGCCGGTTGCCGGGTCGTAGGAAACAGTTGTACCAGCCTTGAGCGCCACAAATGACGCGGTGATAGCGGCCTGGTACGCGGCTTGAGCGGTCGCCGGGGTTGTAGCTGCGCCGCTGACAGAGTAGCCGTCGAGCAGCGCCTCGGCCTGTAGAAACAATGATTCAGCACCTGAAAAAAGAACCGCGTTCTGTCCCGGGGATATCAACAAACCGGGGCCGGGGCCACTGGTGCTCGGATTCGACAAAACAGTCGGGGAGCCTTGAGGGTCTCCGAAAGCATTGCCGCCTATTGTGGCTCCGTTCGATGCCGACGTCCCGTAGTAAACGGAAGTGAGACGCGGGTCATTATAGCTGTTGAGCGCCTTTATAAAAAAAATATTGCCCCTGTAATAAACGTTGGGGAAGGTAGGATTGCCGTTAGCATCCACACCATAATTCCCCCAGAACGGGCTCTGTTTACCTGCGGTGTTTGAATAGCCCGGGTTTGCTTCTGCATCCGTACTCCCGTCTAAATAACCTTCGCTTGCTGTCGAAGCAAGGTCGGTAGCAGCTGAATTGGCTTTGTTTACTGTACTCTGGCGTATAGCAAGCCTCAGTTTAAGGGAATTGGCAAATTTTTTCCAGCCAACCATATTTCCGCCAAAAACAATGTCCGAAATACCAGGGTTGGTAGCGCCGGGGCTTTTGTTGATCAGGGAAATTGCCGCGTCCAATTGTTTTACCAGGTCGTTATAAACCGACTGCGCGCTGTCATACGCAGGGAAAAGGATAGTCGAGGGCTGGAAAGCCTGGCTGTAAGTAACATCGCCCCACTGGTCAACCAATTGCTGGAAATCATAAACCTTCATGATCATGGCAATCGCCTGGAAATTGGCGTCTGCAGGCACGGTCGCCGATGTTGTCTCCAGGTTATTGAAGTTGGTGATGTTTTGGTAAAGATCGATGAAGGGTTGTGTAAAACTGGTGTTATTGATCTGGAACGCATCTAACGCGGCATTCGGCACATAGTTGCCGCTGTTGGTCCAGTATTGCATCCAAACGCCATATTGCGCGTAATCGAAGTTTATACCGCCGTTAATAATGGTGGCTGCGGTAGCCAATGCGCCGGCCAAAGTAAGCTGAGGTGTAGTTACAGATGGGCTGTTGGGGTTGACCTCCTGGCTTAAAAAGTCTTTTTTACAGCCGGCTATTCCGACCGTAAAAAATATTGCGACAATTAAAATGTATTTTTTCATCTTTTTATTTATTTAATAATTAGAATGTTACTTTAAGACTACCGCCAAATACCCTTGTTTCCGGGGTCTGACCGTCGTTGTTCACACCCCTAAGGTTACTGGTAGGGGATGCGTTTGAAAGTTCGGGGTCGCCCCAGTAGTTCGTCTTAGGAACCCAAAGAAACAGGTTGCGGCCCGTTAAGGAGAAGGTGGCGCCTCTCATAAATTTACTGCCTTTAATAAATTTATCCAGGTTGAACGACAGGTCGACTTCCCTTAATTTCCAAAAAGCGCCGCTTGTTACAAACGGGCTCATAGTACTGCTCCAGACAGATTGCTGCCAGAAGCCATAGTTTCCATTTTCAACGTTAACATTTGTATTTTTAACGTAAGTATTGGGGCCGGTTTGTATCACGGAGTTTGGGTACACAAATACCTGGCGGCCTGCTTGTGCCGTTTGAAGGCCTGCACCGGTAAAGGTCAGGGTTCCGCCGAGTCCGTTGTCAAGCACATCGCCGCCGCGGTATTCTGCATAAATTGCCAGGCTTATCCATTTATACGAGAAAGTGCTGTTTGCACCCAAATCATACTGGGGGGTTGTTCTTCCGTAAATAGTTAAGGTTTGCTTCTGGCTTGGATAACCCGTTACCGGATCAACAACAACCTGGCCCTGAGGATCGCGCACAAAATCGGATCCTTCAAGCAGCGGGAAGGGCTGGCCAACCACCGCATACTCATTGTTGCCCAATGACAAAGGTTGTCCACCCGGCAATAAAGAGATCACTTTTGAGAGGTTGTTGGAGAAATTGGCGCCGAGGGCCCACCCGAATTTATTTTGGGCCTGTGTTAAAACCTGGCCGGTTACCTGCACTTCTTCGCCACTTGATTCGGTTTCACCGATATTTAACAGCGAGGTGCTGTAACCGGTAGATACAGTCGTATTGATAGGCACGGTTTGGTTTTTAACGTGCTGATCGTAATAAGTGGCATTCACGCTTAAGCGGCTGTTAAAAAACTGCAACTCGGCGCCAAACTCAACTTCCGAGGTTAACTCCGGTTTTAGCGTGGGGCTGAAGTTTTCGGTGCCTGCACTTAAGCCGCCTAAGGAACCATAAGGGAAACCGCCTGTTACGCCGTAAGTATTATATATTTCATAAGGGCCAATATCAATGTTACCCACCCGGCTTACTGAGGCATATAGCTTGGCATAACTTAATATTTTATTGTCTTTAAGTCCGGGAATGGCATCAGTCGGGATAAAAGACAGTTTTGCCGAAGGATAATAAAAGCTGCGTTCAGCTTTCGATAGCCTCGAATCCTGTTCGTTTCTAATGGTGGCTTCAAAATTCAAATAGTCTTTCCAGCCGAGGTTCAGGTCGCCAAAATAAGCGATGTTGTTGATGACATATGAATCTTCAGCGGCATTTATCAAACCGCCGATGGTATTGATATTGTAAAAACCGCTTACCAGCAACTGGTTGCTGCTGGTTACCATTTCTTTTAAGTATTGCTGGCGGATGGAGTTTCCGATTATCAGGCTGGGTTTAAAATTATTATTAAAAAAGTTGTGATGAAAATCTAAGATCGCATCACCTTCAATGCGGGAGTAACCCGGGTCGCCAGGGTAAAAACTGCCGGCGCCTTCGCCGTTACCATCACCGTAGGCATAAAAATCAGATACAAAGCCGGGCGATTTACCGGTAGGGAAGCCAGATGGCACGTTACCTGCATGGAAGTAGTCGCTGATGGCGTATGGCGAAAAGTCAACCTCGGCTTTAGTATCGCGCTCCTGGTTGATGCCAAAATTATCCGATACCTGGTAGCTTGCGTCAAGCCATTTGGTCGGTTCCAGTCTCAGCTTCAACTGTGATAATAACACATCGCGCTGAATATCCCGCCTGGAATTGTCGATCACCCAGTAAGGGTTGATGGCATACGCGTCCGGAAAATCATTCGGGTTTCCGTAAAAACCTTCGGGGTCTTTAAATTTTTCGATAGGGTAAAATGCCGGTAACTGAAGGATGGATGAATAAAGGCTGTTTGCCCCTGCGTTGCTAACAAAGCTCCCCGGAATACCGTTGGTAGTACCATCGTTATAGGTGCTGATGTTTGTTTTGGTATACGCTGCTGAATAATCAACCGAGAAAATACCATAAGTACGGTGCCCGCGCACGCTAAAAGCGTATTTGACGTTTTTATCATTAGGTACCACCGTTGTGCGGTAAACATTTTGCGCCGACATATAAAATGAGTTTTTGGCATCGCCTTCCTGGTAAGAAATGTCATTTTGCTCGGTTATACCAGTCTGGAAAAATGCTTCGATCGGGCTGGTGGGGTAAGGTGAATATTTTACCATATCCACAGGCCCGGTGGCGCTGCCTATAGGCGCCCCCAACTGTACCATTGATCCATCATAAGCCGGCCCGTATTCCTGGTTTTCGTAAGGCACATACCTTGAAAAACCGGTAAGGGGGTCCACATAAGCACCGCCTTCGCCGCCATACGTACCAAATTGTGTTTGCAATTTGGGATAAAAAGCTATCCGTTCAGCCTGAACAGAGTTTTCATAAACAATAGTGGGCTTGCCGGCTGTGCTGCCTCTTTTTGTACTGATCAGTATCGCACCGTTCGATGCTTCTGAACCATACAAGGCCGCCGAACTGGCGCCTTTTAAAACCGTAACGTCGGCTACGTCGTTAGGATCGATCGACGATAGGGTACCGCCCGGGATGGGCACGCCGTCTACAACGATAAGCGCGCTGTTATTACCTTCAAGGGAACGGTTACCTCGCAGTACAACGGATACATTCGGGTCGACGCCGTTATCGAGCGTATAGACCGCCAAACCCGACACTTTCGCGGTTAAGCCGTTTGCAATGTTTGTAACGTCAGTTGCCGTCAGTTCCTTAGGCGTAACGGTTGCGGTAGCGTAACCCAGGTCCCTTTCGGTATGTTTTATACCTAAGGAGGTGGTTACCACGACCTCGCCCAATGCAGTGCTGGCGGGTTCCATAATCACATTTACCACCGGCCCGGTCACGGTAACCAGCGCGGTGGTGTAGCCAACAAAGGAAAAAACGAGCACGCCACCGGTAGGCACACTTATCGTGAAGGTACCATTGGTACCGGTTTGAACGCCGGTGTTAGTGCCTTTTATTTTTACTGTGACTCCCGGAATGGGTTGGCCGTCATCTTTGGCCGTAACCGTACCAGTAACTGTACGGTTTTGTGCGAACGCTTGCTGTATAAGCAAAATACTTACACAAAATAAAATGAGTAATTTTTTTTTCATGTTGAAATAATTAATGTTTAATGCTGTGCTATAACAGTTTGTGGAATCGAAGAATTTTTATCAGGCATAAAGTTTCTTCACGGAGGGAGTGAGAATATAAATTTCATTGGGTCAGTTACTAGTAAGTCGTAATGTTAGAGATTTATCGTCCCGTTCTGGTATGGGAAACCTGTCATTTGGATATGCTAAAACCGTCATTTTGAAGAGCAGAGGGGGTTTTTCTGCCTATTTAGGAAAAATACCCCCTGGGGGGTGACCTAATCGACTTCCTGTCTTGAGTAACTTTGAAGGGGAGAAATAAGCAGGATACCTGAGCGAAAAAAGTCTAAAAAGCTGTTTTGAATATTGATGATGGAGGAAAAAAATTACCTGACAGCCTACGTGAACGAGCCCCAAAAAGTCCTAAAGTTTTTAGTAGAACTCTTGGGTTTTTCCGACCATCGCCACGAACCGAAAACATACGTCGGCAAAGAAGGTGTAACGATAGGCAATCATTTTGGAAATAATTATTTGCTTCTTGCCGGTCCGGTATTAACCGGGCCGAGTTCCAAGGCCAACGAAGCCATTATTATCAATACTGATAATTGCTTACGAGATTATCAGCAATTCAAGGATGCCGGAATAAAGATACATCAAACGCCAAGGTACACTGCGCGGGGCCTGGAGCTGATTATATCAGATAATTACGGAAACCGTTATCTACTACTTGAGAGACGCCAGTATGGAGAAGAAGAAAGATGAGGAAATATAAAAATGAAAAAAATTGAAATATTAAATAATCAAAATAGAATTTACAGCGAGGTTAGTAACCACGTTATTTGTGTAAATGAGTGTCACGAATTTTCAATAAGATTGGTTTTTAACGGCACGGAGCACTATACTATCGCGAATAAAGAATTAAGCATTTTTCCCGAAAATTTTTTGGTTATTAACGAGGGTACTGTTTATAGTAGAAAAATTGAATCCGAACTCGCTGTCAGCTCGTTTGCAATATTATATACAAATGAATTCTTAAATTCTTTTAATTACAGCATTACCTCATCCGAGCATGTATTACTTGATGAGCCGTTCCATGTACCTCACAACATCAGCCCCGTATTTCCGGAGACGCTATACCCGTTAAAGGGAGATATGATGTACAACCTCATCCATATCAGAAACCTGTTTAACAGCGAGCTAAATAACGACTTATTGATGAACGAATATTTATACCATTGCCTCTTTAATTTTTACCGGGTATACTATAGCGAGATAATGGTAAAAAGCGAAAAACTTAATGTCATAAAGATTAAAACCCGCAATGAACTTTTTAAACGGCTCAATCACGCCAAGGATTATATGATCAGCAATTACAATAAGGATATTCAGCTGGAAGACATATGCAAATACGCATGCCTTTCTGAAACTCATTTTTTTAGATCTTTCAAACAAACTTTTAATTGCTCTCCACATCAGTATTTAACACAACTTAGGCTGTCACAGGCAAAATATATGCTTAAAAACACCAACTATGAGGTGAGGGAAATAGTGAGTTTGATAGGATTTGATTGTGTAAGTACTTTTATCCGGCTTTTTAAAGATAGGTTTGGGGTAACGCCGGGAAATTACCGGCTCACGATAGCGGCTTAGCTTAGTTGCAGGCGCTGTCGTATCTCCTTGTTAGTTACATTGAGCGGCATGTAAAGCTTTTTCATAGTTACTGACGCAGCAAATCGTCTGCGGGCTCTCCCTCCTAAAATCGACCAGGTTTCTATCTTTTTTTTTCATGAAAACAAAAAAGGAATCAATACCTCGCGTACCGATTCCTTAATTAACTATTAACTAATCCTATCTAACGAAAAAACTAGTTAGTCAAAATTAACAACGTCTTTGCTTGTGTGGTATGGGATAACTGCCTTTTTAAAAAAATGCAGTTCATAAACAAATGGCACATCATTGGTTGTGTCGCTTTCTAACGAGGCAGCATTTCAAAATATTTAAGCGAGGTGGTGGAATGGCGGAATAAGTTTACCGATGTCTATCGTTTTGACGTCGACGACAACTATATAAGCGGGTAGAGTGACCTTGTACCGAAAATGAAGTAATAAAGAATTTTCGAATAAACAAATTGCCAATGGTTAAGGAGAAAACAGGCCATTAAATTAATTTTTAACATGCAAAACACCAATAAAACCCCACAGTTCTGCGAATCCGCCTTTGATCAAGTCGAATTTCGCCGCTGTTCAATAAGGCTCGATATGAAAAGCCAGATAAAAAACAGCACGACATTATTAACGACGATGAAAAAGCGAACAGTAAGAACCCATCGGCAAATTGAAACCATGATAAGGATATGCGCTTTGGTATGCTAACTTTTGCAATCGGTTATTGCCTTCAGGCTGCGGATTCAATCAGCGATGAACTTAAATTCCAGCTGTTAAAAATAAAAAAATCACCCACCGGGGGTGATTTTAGTGCAGAGCCTTATCATTAATTTGTATCATCCAAAAGTCAGGAAGCAAGGGGGCCGATAAGAAATATTATGCCGTACATCTTCAATATAGTTTTTATGAAGCTTTTCAAATATACTAAGGGTAAGCGTTACTTCATCGTCCTTATTTGCACTGCCATTTATGCTACTGCCTTGTCCCAACCGATTAAAATTGACCTCAGGACTGATACATTAAAGGACCCACCCGGCAAATTTATCGGTATTTCAAACCTTTTCTTTGACAAAGTTGATTCGTCTGGCAATTTCTCCTTCCCTTCCGGGTGGAAGAATATTGAACAGGCGCAGATGATTGAAAATTTATCTTTGGAACCAGTGTCTATTTTTCGCATCAAGGACGATAGTGGCAAATTTTCGTACTACGTTGATTCTGATAATGGTAAAAAAATCGCTGAAACCGATCTGCTGGTTTTTAGACAAAGCCAATCGAATAAAATAGCTGCTATTAAAGTTCGAACAAAAAACCTCCTGACGGGTAAGTTTACCAGATATGTCCCATACGAGGTAATAATTTCCGGCAAATATATTTACGGACGGATCAAAGAACAAAAGACCGGCGTCTTAAATGTTGACAATAACTCATATAAGATTGTAGTTCGACCCTATTCCAGAAGTTCAGTTAATTATTCGCTGAAAGAATCATCCATATTTATTGACTTTAACCGGGACGGTGAAATTCACGAACGGTGGAGCGTTTACCAGGGAAAACCAGTGTCCGGGGAAGCGGTATCCTATGAAGAGCCTTTTAAAATTGGCACTAAAGGTTTTATTGTTGATTCCCTGGAAGAAAATGGCAGTTGGCTTACAATCAGGCCATATAACTCGCAGGAAGCGCTCGCAGTGGGGTACAAAATGCCGTCGATTGACTTCTATGATATAAATGGTGAACTCTTGAATAAGGCGAGTAAAAAATATATGCTGATCGAATTGTGGTCTACTTCGTGTCCATTTTGTGAGTCTATCAGAAACAGGTTAAATACTTTGTTTAGCGATAAGAACTCATCAGTAGATTGGATTACAATAAGCAGGGAAAATAAACAGACGGTAAATGATTTTTTAACAACACATCCAATTTCTGCCAAAATCGTTATCCCAAAAGACAATCAATGGAAGTACTTGAATCCGCAAACGGTTACGCCACTCTTCTATTTGGTTGCTAATGATGGCACCGTCATATTTACAGGCTCTGGAGCAGATATGGTTAACGTTCTAGAATTATTAGCTAAATAAAACACCATTTCAACGCTCAATTTGTAAGCGGCATTAATGAACCCGCCAAAAAGTTTGAGAACGAAGGGATTATAAGAAATTCAACGTGTCTGCCGACAATAGATAGTCAAATCAAAAAGCATCTTAAAATAATGAAAAACATATTAGTTGCTGTTTTAGCTTTAAATACCATGTGGGTATTTGGACAGAAAAAAAGTATACCTGAAGTTTTATCAAATCCATATGATTTTAAAATGATCAGCAGTGGAAGAAACTCTCCCAATTTTAATCCAACCAGGGATAGCTTAACAGAGATCGTTGTTTTACTGCATAGCGGCTATAAAATTGAACAAATTAAGGATTATTTCGGTTGGTCTGATAAAGCTATAGACCGTAAGGTCAATGTTCTTCTGGCAGCGAATTTTATTAAAAAAGATAATAATTTGAATTTGGTCCCGGCTGTATTTGTGACATCAATAGATGAAGGTAATTTTATTCGGAAACGGCTAAAAAAATTAATCAGGCAAACCGCTGATAGTATCCGGCGCCGGTTACCGGAATTAATTACTCAAACAAAAACGATCAAATCTTTCAGAGATGTTAACTTTTCTGACGTGTCACTTCTTGTTTTAAGTGATGTTCTTTTAGACAACTGGCAAATTAGCAACGTGGAAAATGATTTTTTACATGCGGCTAGAACACTCCATAATGGCAAAAATTACTATGCCGCCTACCAGGAAAGGTTAAAAAACAGCCAGGTCGAGGCTTTAGGGGTTTATGGAAATCAATATAGCGATACCTTAAATTATAATATATGCGAGTACGGTAATAGAAGGAATTCCAAACAAGCGATCACCAAAACTAAAATATTAAAAAAGGAGTTTAGTGATTTTGGCGAAAGGAGCCATTTTAATTATCCTGTTATAGACTCTTTAGATGATGCGCAACTTCAAAATATTGCCGGGAAATTTCTGCCTGTAATACGTAATATTCTTGATCAAAATAAACCCATGCTTTTAGGCGCGTATAAAAACAGCCCTTATTTAAATGAAGTTTCGTTTGAAGAATACTTCATCTGGGTGTACCATATCTACTATACGGCCGTAACCGATGAATTGATAAAGCAGAAAATTATTTCATTACCAAAAGATGGCGTATCTTTTTATGCGGTGCTCCAGTAATTTACGCAATGCCCGCCGTTGCTGAAGCTATTTGACCCCGGGGCAAACGCTTGCAATGATAAACGGTACCTGTAATAGCTCTTTGTTCTGTTGGCATTTGAAAATAGCATCAATAAAAGCCGGCGCCTTCAACTGGCAGGAAACTGCTTTTGTTTTTGATATTGATAATCTGAAAAAGATAAACAATCGACAGCATTAAAAAATCCCCCTTCAGGTGGTATTTTTTTGAAGTCTTTTAAAAATATATTTACCTGATCAAGAATAAATCGACTATCCTTAAACCCGGAGGATTAATAAACAGATATATGATAAAACGTAACACATGGCCGGCGCTTTTTCTCCTGAGCATCGCAGCTGCCTTAACTATAACTAGAGTCCGCGGACAAACTCTGGCTAAAACCGATGACCCGTTAATGAGGGTTTACCGTGCTGCGGCGCCAAGGATCAATGATCTTGTGCATACTAAGCTGGATGTTCGGTTTGACTATAAAAAACGCTACATGTACGGTAAAGAATGGGTCACCCTCAAGCCCCATTTTTATCCGACCGATACGCTCAGACTTGATGCCAAAGGCATGGACCTCCATAATATATCAATCGTAAAAAATGGTAAATATGCGCCTTTAAAATACAGTTATGACGATAGTCTTTCCGTAGCAATCCAATTGGACAAAGTTTATCGCAATAATGAAACTTATACCATTTATCTCAGCTATACATCAAAACCCGACCAGTTAAAAGCAAAAGGCAGCGCTGCGATAAATGCTGCTAAAGGCTTATACTTTATCAACCCGGATAGCACTGAAAAAGGCAAGCCGGTTCAGATATGGACACAGGGAGAAACTGAAAGCAATTCGGCATGGTTCCCGACCATCGACAAGCCCGACCAAAAGACCACAGACGAGATCAGCATGACTGTTCCGTCAAAGTACGTTACTTTATCAAACGGTAGCCTTGCCTCCCAAAAACTCAACGGAGATGGTACCCGCACAGATACATGGAAAATGGAGCTGCCGCACCCCCCTTACTTGATGATGATGACCGTCGGCAACTTTAAAATCTATCATGACCACTGGCGAAACAAGGATGTAGATTATTACCTGGAGCCAGCCTATGCCCCCTATGCAAAGGATATCTTCGGTCTGACGCCGGAAATGATGGAGTTTTATTCAAAAATCCTTGGCATGGATTACCGATGGAACAAATATGCCCAGGTGGTGGTGCGCGATTACGTAAGCGGTTCAATGGAAAATACGACGGCGACATTACACGGCTCGCAGGTTCAGGAAACCCATCGCGAATTAATTGATGCTAATTACGATTTTGCAAGATCATCAATTGCACACGAACTGTTTCACCACTGGTTTGGCGACCTGGTAACCTGCGAAAGTTGGAGCAACCTGACCTTGAACGAGTCTTTTGCCGATTTCAGCGAAATGCTTTGGGCAGAGCATAAGTATGGCAAAGACGAGGGCGATGCGCACAGCTACCAGGCCATGCAGAACTATTTGTTTTCTCCAGACGCGAATACCAAAGACCTGGTACGGTTTTATTATGATGACAAGGAAGACATGTTTGATGCGGTGTCCTATCAAAAAGGCGGCCGCATATTAAACATGCTGCGTAACTATTTGGGAGATGGCGCATTTTTTAAGGGCCTAAACGTCTATCTTAAAACAAATGCTTTTAAGGCCGCCGAGGCACAGCAATTGCGCCTGGCACTGGAAGAGGCAAGCGGCCTCGATTTAAACTGGTTTTTCAATCAATGGTATTATGGCGCAGGGCATCCTATATTAAACATCAGCTACAAATGGGATGAGGCAGCCAAAAAGGAAACGGTTTATATTCAGCAAACCCAGGACGGTCAAATATTTAAGCTGCCAATTGCGGTTGACGTATACGCTGGAGGTAAAAAGGAACGTCATAAAGTTTGGATCAATGATAAAACAGATACGTTAACCTTCGATGCTACATCGAAACCCGACCTGGTAAATGTGGATGGCGATAAGGTATTGCTCGCAAAGAAGACTGATAATAAATCATTGAACGAGTTTGTTTTCCAATATTTTAATGCACCGTTATACATGGATCGTTTTGAAGCTATTGATTTTGCAAAAGCAAATCAGGCTGATAAAGACGCACAAAAAGTAATGATCGCAGCCCTGAGAGATAAATATTACGGCCTGCGTATAAAAGCAATCAACGCTTTAAAAATGAGTAACGACGATATTCATAATGCTGCGTTGCCTATCCTTACTTTATTGGCGCAGACTGATGAAAACACCCTGGTACGTGCAGCGGCCATTACAGCTTTAGGCAAACTTACGGCATCCGGCAACCTGCGCTTATTTAAACAGGCTTTAAGCAGCGAGTCGTATGCTATACAGGGGGCTGCCTTAACTGCTATTAACTTATTGGACCCGCGCCAGGCGATATCATTGGCTAAAGGATTTGAAAAAGACAATAAGGGAGCCCTCTCCCAAGCCATTTTTACGGTTTACGCAACCAGCGGGGGCAATGAACAGTGGCCATATGTGCTTAAAGATTTTAATGCACAACGTAATCTCATCGGTAACGTAGTACGAAATTTTGCTGCGATGACAGGGCGTATTGATAAGCCTGAATATGCACAGCAAGGTATCAATACATTGAAGGCCCTTGGAATAAAATTTAAACAATTTGGTTTCGCACCCGTCGTGATTGGCTTGTTAACCGATATAAAAACACAACGCACCAAATTGAATGACGATGCCTCGGCAAAAGCTGTTGACGATGCCATAAAACAAATTAATGATGCTAAATAATAATTAATCATATGATAAAATTTAAAATGCTTTCGGCATTCATTTTTTCCGGTATCGCAACCGCGCTTTCGACGGCTCAAATTTGCGCACAAACCCCGGCTAAAACCGGTGACCCGTTAATAAGGATTTATCGGGGGACAGCGCCAAGGGTCAATGATCTCGTTCATACTAAACTGGATGTTCGCTTTGATTACAAAAATCGATACCTGTACGGCAAAGAATGGGTAACCCTGAAGCCGCATTTCTACCCCACTGATACCCTTAGGCTTGATGCGAAAGGCATGGACCTGAAAAATATTTCAATTGTAGAGAACGGGAAATACATCCCGCTGAAATACGCTTATGATGATAGCCTTACCGTAAATATCCACCTTGATAAGGTTTATCATAATTATGAAAAATACACGATTTTTATCGATTACACCTCAAAACCGGACCAATTGAAGGCAAAGGGCAGCGCTGCCATTAATGCCGCCAAAGGTTTGTACTTTGTCAATCCTGACAGCGCCGAAAAAGGCAAGCCGGTGCAAATATGGACCCAGGGCGAAACCGAAAGCAATTCCGCTTGGTTCCCGACTATCGACAAACCTGAGCAAAGAACCACCGAAGAAATCAGCATGACCGTGCCGGCAAAATATGTTTCCCTGTCGAACGGCCGCCTGTCCGCCCAAAAGCTAAATGGCGACGGCACACGCACGGATACCTGGAAAATGGATTTGCCGCATCCGCCTTACTTGTTTATGATGACGGTAGGCAATTTTAAAATCTATCATGACCACTGGCGAAACAAGGATGTTGATTACTATCTGGAGCCCGCCTATGCCCCCTATGCAAAAGAGATCTTCGGCCTGACGCCGGAGATGATGGATTTTTACTCGAAAATCCTGGGCGTCGATTATCCATGGAACAAATACTCGCAGGTGGTGGTGCGCGATTATGTAAGCGGTTCCATGGAAAACACAACTGCAACGCTGCACGGAGAACAGGTCCAGGAAACCCATCGTGAGCTGATTGATGCTAATTACGATTTTGCAAGACAATCCATTGCGCATGAGTTATTCCATATGTGGTTTGGCGACCTTGTAACCTGTGAAAGCTGGAGCAACCTCACCTTAAACGAGTCTTTTGCCGATTTCAGCGAGATGCTTTGGGCAGAGCATAAG
>DASRTD010000055.1:0-36272 GCA_035656115.1 Mucilaginibacter sp. | reverse complement strand
TATCAGGTAGTTTCGATGAATTTTAGTAACGAGATCAATCGCATCCCGATGGCAAAGCTGGTGATTTATGATGGCGATCCCGCCAAACAGGATTTCCCGGTGAGTAACCAGGCCACCTTGGTGCCCGGTGCGCTGATTGAAGTTACCGCGGGTTATCATTCCGATGAATCAACCATTTTTAACGGGGTAATCCTTCGGCATAGCTTAAAAATAAGAAATAACGGCTCGCCTATGTTGATACTTGACTGCCGCGACCTGGCTGTAAAAATGACGGTGGCCCGAAAGAATAAATATTTCTACAATGTAAAAGACAGCGATGCCGCCACACAAATCATCGGCACTTACCAACTGCAGGCAGATATAGAAGATACCACCGCCCAACTGGAATGCATTGTGCAGTATGACTGTACCGACTGGGATTTTATCATCTCGCGCATGGAAGCTAACGGCAAGCTTTGTTCGGTTAATAACGGGACGATTACCGCAAAAAAGCCTGACTTTACAACAGCAACGGTGCTGGACGCCGTGTTTGGCGCCACCATGCTCGAATTTGATGCCGACCTGGACGCACGCAACCAATATCAAAGCATCGTAGCCAAAACATGGGATTATGCCAACCAGGCCATCAGCACGGCAAACGCCGCAGAGCCGGGCTTCCAGGAAAACGGCAACTTTTCGAGCAGCGATCTGGGCAGCGTGTTGAACATTGCCGAATATGATCTTTATTCGGGCGAGGATATTACTACCGATGAATTGCAAAGCCTGGCCGATTCGCGTTTGCTGAAAGCGCGGATGTCGCGCTGCCGCGGCAGGGTCCGGTTCAGGGGATACGGGGGCCAGTTGAACCCCGGCGACATGATCAATATCGGCGGCGTAGGCGACCGTTTCAACGGGGCGGTATTTGTTTCGGGCGTACGGCATGAGATCGCGAACGGCAACTGGACCACCGATGTGCAGTTCGGCCTTTCGAATGACCTGTTCTCCAAACAGCCCGACTTTAATTCAGCCCCGGCGGCCGATATGCTTCCCGCCATACAGGGCCTGCAGATCGGTGTGGTTACCGACCTTGAAAGCGATCCCGACAGCCAGGACCGCATCCGCGTGCGGCTGCCTATAATCGACGCCAATGAAGACGGCGTATGGAGCCGCATGGCCTCCCTCGATGCCGGCAACAACCGGGGCATGTTTTTCCGCCCGGAGATCGGGGACGAAGTGGTGGTGGGATTTTTAAACAACGACCCGCGCCGGCCGGTGGTTTTAGGCATGCTGAACAGCAGCGCCAAGCCGGCGCCATTGCAGGCCTCAAATCAAAACGATGAAAAGGGCTATACCTCGCGAAGCGGCATGAAAATGATCTTTAACGATTCGGAAAAATCATTAAAAATCTCCACGCCGGCAGGAAAAAAAATGACCATCAGCGAGCAGGATGGCGTGATGAAGATGGAGGACGAAAACGGCAACTCGTTTTCAATGGATTCATCAGCGGTTAGCGTGCAAAGCGCCGGCGATATCAAGTTAACAGCCACCGGCGATCTGACGATTTCAGCAGCCAATGTATCCATTAGCCCGTCATCAAGTTTTGCGGTAAGCTCCGGCGGCGCCTCGATAAATGCCGGTAGCGGCAGCGCTTCGTTATCCGCTCCCCAGGTAAAAGTGGAAGGATCAGGAATGGCAACATTAAAAGGCGGGATAGTAATGATCAATTAACAAAAACAAATATGCCACCAGCAGCACGAATTACAGATATGCACGTTTGCCCGATGTTTACGGGGCCGGTTCCGCACGTAGGGGGGCCGATACTGCCGCCGGGCAGCGCGACGGTATTGATTGGTGGCTTACCCGCCGCTTGTGTCGGCGATATGTGCACATGCGCAGGGCCGCCCGATGTTATTGCCATGGGATCGTCTACGGTATTAATAGGCGGTGTGCCGGCAGCGCGTATGGGCGATATTACGGCACATGGCGGTACAATCATATTAGGATGTCCAACGGTAATCATAGGAGGTTAACATGTCAAATTCATTTTTAGGTACAGGCTGGAGTTTTCCTCCAACGTTCGATTCAATCAGCATAATAACGGTGAGTGATGAAGAGGATATTCAGCAAAGTCTTCAAATACTGCTGGCTACCCGCAAAGGTGAAAGGGTGATGGTGCCCGATTATGGCTGTAACCTTGATGAAATGCTGTTTGAGCCGATCACCACCACATTTAAAACTTATATCAGCGAAATGATCAGGACGGCTATACTTTATTATGAATCGCGTATCGATTTAAATTCAGTGACGATCGATGACAGCGAGGCTGCAAGCGGCTTCATTTACATCTCGCTAGTTTATACCGTGCGCACCACAAATTCAAGGTTCAATTTTGTATATCCTTATTATTTAAACGAAGGAACAGAAATACAGTAATGGCAAATTGTTTAGACACCCGGTTACTTACATCCGACGGCACCAGCCAGGCGCAGCGTTCGTTGGATGCCTTATTGGCCAAATGTCCACAGGTGGATGAACGAACCCTGGCCGATCTGATCCTTTTTACCAAAAAATATGGCGCCTATTTAAATTATTATGACCTGACCAACAAGATCGCCGGTGACTGGCGGCAGCTAATGGGTAACGATAGCGCTGTTATTATTGCCGGTTTGGCCGACTGGAAAACCCAGGATTTTGTACCATTTATAAAAACAGTAACGGATATCGCCATAAATCCGGCAACGTCGGATGCAGATGCAAAAAACTATTTTAAGGTGCTGTTTGATTTTGCTTTTTCGCTGGCCGTAGGGCTTAATAATGCATACAATCAATTGCCGCCTGATTCGGAATATGCCACATTTTTATCCGTTTCTATTACTTCAGGCCTTTCAACTCCTTTAAACGGATTGTTGTATTACTATAACCAGTTCAGGAACAATACACCTGATTCGCTGATCGACGTAACCTCAACTTTCACCGATCCCTTAACACCAGTTGATACACTCGTTTTTTCACAAAACTTCAATATACCTGTTGTAACACCTCCGGCAAAGCTAATTGCGCCCTTTAACCTCGACTCGAAATTCAAAACAAATGATATAGTTTTAAGCGGGGTATTGCGTGCCGATATAAACCACATACTCACTCATAACTTATTCTCAGGTGTTTACCAGTCATTTATCGACGGGGTTACAAATATTGCAAGCCGGACTTCGGAATTCCTGGCTGACCTGGTGGATAACGATCCCTCTCACGAGCCGCACTATGCCTTGTATCTTACCTTTTTACAGCTCTTTGCTTTTGCACAGCAACATTTAAATCTGTACACCAAAAGACACCTCGATTTTTACTACAAGGACGTTTTGGCGCTGACCAATAACGCCGCCGAGGCCGACTTTGTTCACCTGGTTTTTACGCTGCAAAAAAACATCACCCAGCACCTGGTACCGGCAGGCACAAATTTTAAAGCAGGCAAGGATGCCAACAATAACGACTTGTTTTATGCCACCACCAATGACGTTGTTTTACAGACAGCCAGCGTAGCCTTGCTGCGGTCTATCTTTCTGAACAAAGGTATTAGCCCTGTAACCCTGTTTTCTGCTCCGGTTGCCAATTCAGAGGATGGCCAGGGCGCAAAATTATTAAGCGCAGATGGCTCGTGGTTCCCGTTTGGCGATCCGCAGCAAAACGTAACGTTGGCTCCGCTTGGATTTGCCCTCGCCACAAATGTGTTATACTTAAATGAAGGCACGCGAACCATAACGCTCACCTTTACATGTAACAGTTTGTCAGGTATCGCGGCGACCGATCTGTCGGGCATATTTACCGTTCAGTTTACCGGCGCAAAGGGTTGGTATACTGCAAGCAGTTATACCGTCGACGTGATCGACAGCACTTCGTTCTCATTCACAATTGTACTCCAGGGTGATGCCCCGGCTATAGTACCCTATTCTCCAAAAATTCACACCGGTAACTTTACTGTCGGGCTGCCAATGGTACAGATGATGCTGACCGCCTATGCATCTTATCAAAATATTAAGCTACCCACGATCCAGTCGATATCTGTCGTCACCACTGTCGATGCAGTTAAAAATTTAATGCTGCAAAATGACGATGGCAAGATCGACACCTCCAAGCCGTTTAAAATGTTTGGCGATTTTCCGGACGACGGAGCTTCATTTATTATCGGAAGCAAGGAGGTTTTCCAAAAATCGCTAACCAGTTTAACCATAAACTTCGAATGGCAGCAGGAACCGCTTACCGATACCACCATCAACTTGCTGACACTGGCACAGGGCAACTGGAGCCGGCCGCCAATCAACAGCAATCCGTTAAATCTGTATGCTTCAGGTATTACTGTTACCCCATCGCAGGTGTCGTCTTTTTCAAGCATGGTTTACTCAATAAAAAATGCCACGCTGAAATATACCCCGGAGATCAAGATGGCTCCGAAATTCGAAACCATACTACCTTCAGCTATTATGCCGAGGGAAATGCTAATAAAAAACCCGGCGCTTACTGCAATTATCAATAACTATCTTTCCAGTCTACCTGCCGTAACCAGTACCGGGTTAGAAAATATTGCGCAGTCGCCGACGGATTTTACTGCTAACGAACAGTATTCCGCCACTTCGGTTGACGGCTTTATTGAATTGGGGTTGATTGGCACGGAATATAACCTCAACACATTTCTTAATAACATAACCCCGCCGTCAGTTACAGTAAATTACGATAATACTAAAAACCCGCCGCAAGTAACCGGTTATACGGTAAATAAGGTCCCCGCTCCGGTTGCAACGCCGCCTGCTCTAAAATCGGTAAGCCTAACTTACACGGCCGAGGATAGCTTTTTATTTAACGCCGCCGATTTTAATACCCGCAGCAATTTTTACTATCAAATCGAGCCATTTGGCTATCGCGAAATGCATCCCGTTATTACCACCGATGGGCCACTCTATTTTCTGCCGGTATTTAGCCTTGATAACGGGAAGATTCCGGTTGTCAACGCTAATGGCGTTACGAATGAGAACGGAGGCGAATTATGGATTGGGTTGAGCAATGCCCAGCCTGATGAAACATTTTCAATACTGTTCGAGGTGTCTGAGGGCAGCGCGAATCCCCTGGAAAGTATGACAGAGGTTGACTGGTACTATTTAAGCAATAATAACTGGATACAGTTTAGCAAGCAATCGGTCACCGATCAGACTAACAATTTAACTATTTCGGGCCTGGTGGTTTTTAACGTTCCCGCGGATGCTACCATAAACAATACCCGCGCTGATAATAATTTTATCTGGATAAAAGCGGTTGTTGACCATGATACGGACGCGGTATGTAATTTAATCGCCATCGATGCCAACGCCGCTGAAGCACAGTTTGTGCAGGTTCCGGCAAATAATATTGTATTTACAAACCCCATTGCGCCCAATACCATCAGTAAACCTGCCGTCCCGGATGGGGCTTTAAAGCAAACGCAGCAGCCATACAGCTCATTCGGCGGCCGTATTGCTGAAACGGACGACCAGTTTTATGTGCGCGTCAGCGAGCGTTTGCGTCATAAGCACCGGGCCATTACCGCATGGGACTATGAGCGGCTGACATTGCAGTACTTCCCGCAAATTTTTAAGGCAAAATGCCTTAGTCATACCGGATTTTTAACCGATGAAAAAACCGGCCAGCCCAAATACTCCGAGACCCTGGCCGGCCAGGTAATGGTTGTCACCATACCTGATTTAACACAACTTAATGCCGTAAATATCCTGCGCCCTTATACCAGTATCGGTTTGCTGACCGAAATACAGCAATACCTGGCAACGCTAACCTCTCCGTTTGTAATACTTAACTTATGCAATCCGCAATTTGAGGAAGTGCAGTTTGATTTCGCTGTAACATTTAATGAGAATTACGACCCTGTTTTTTATTCCAACCAGTTAAACGCTGATATCGAGCAGTTTCTTACGCCATGGGCCTTCGGCAACCCGCAGGCTATTGATTTTGGCAGCACTATCCAAAAATCGGTTGTGCTCAATTTCGTCGAGGAAAGGCCTTATGTCGATTTCATTACCTGTTTTAAAATGAACCAGATCATCCGCGACGGATCAACAGTCGAACAGGCATTTTATGATATCGAAGAAGCGATACCGAGTACCGCGCGTTCCATCCTGGTATCTTATTACGATGCACCGACCAATACAAAACACCTGATTACAACACCTGCTAATTGTGATTGCTAATGACTGAATTAACCATAACCAAAAACCCTGTCCTGACCAACGACCAGGATTACGTCTTCCTCAGGGAGGCTGGATTGGCATATATTCAGCAATTGGGAAGCGACCTTTGGACAGATTATAACGAACATGACCCCGGCATTACCATCCTGGAAGCGTTGTGCTATGCCATCACCGAGCTTGGATACCGCACCGACCTGCCGATGCAGGACCTGTTGACCGACCAAAACGGGGCTATCTCGTCTTCGCAAACACTTTACACGGCAAAAACTATTCTGACCCAGTCTCCGCTAAACATCGACGATTACCGGAAACTGATGATCGACATTGTTGGCGTACACAATGCCTGGTTTTTATCGGATGATTATTATACTGTCAATAACCAAATTGTTCCGGCCGGCGAGGTGGCAATTTTTGCAGATTGTAAAAATGATGTCCTTTCCTACACACCCCCCACGCCGCACCCTGTTTACCTGTCGGGCTTGTACAACGTACTGCTGGACCTTGACAACGATGACCAGTTTGGCGATTTGAATAATGGCGAATTGCAGGTACTGAGCCCTGCTTATAACGGACTTGCGGCAGGGGCTTTCAGCCTTACTGTCGTTTTCCCCGTTTGGAACGACCCTGCGATAGCTGCGTTACTAACTGCCGACTCCACGTCAGTAACCGGTATAAGTATAATTTTTCCAACCGGTGACAACGTTCCGGTAGCCATCACTTTTACTTATACTTCCGGCGGCACAAATCATGCTATTACACTTAACGGGAGCATAGCGGTCGACCTTCAACCGGCAGGTCAAACCATTGCGGCGGCCGATATTCAGAATTTTTTCAACACCGGTTTCGCCGCACAGGTTATTGGCGTCTACCTCTTAAAAATTCAGAAATCAAAAGGAATTGTTCAAACGGCCATTCGCACGCTGAATCAAAATCGTAACCTGTGCGAAGATTTCGTAAGCGTTACCACGATAAAGGACGAAGAGATCGCCATTTGCTGTGATATCGATGTAGCACCCGCGGCCGATATGGAACAGGTGCAGGCCCAGGTATTTTATGCTATAGAGAAGTACCTTGATCCGTCGGTAAACTTTTACCTGCTGAGCGACATGCAGGCAAAAGGATACACCACCGACGAGATTTTTGAAGGCCCTGTTTTACAACATGGATTTATCGACACCGCTGAACTGGAGCAAACACAGCTCAGGGATGAAATTTACGGTTCGGAGATCATCAGCCTGATCATGAATATTGCGGACGTGCTGGCCGTGCGTAATTTCAGGATGACAAAATACGGCGCTGACGATACACCGGTTACCGGCGAGATCGGCAAAAAGTGGTGCATGCCCATCACCCAGGGCAGTAAACCGGTGCTTGCGGAAACCAAATCAAAAATACTGTTTTATAAAAACCAGTTTCCGTATATCCCTGAACTTTCCGATGTACGCAGTATTTTGAAATGGATGGACGCCGTTGGGGCCCGGAACAAACTGTCTGGTCATGCCGACGATCTTCCAGTTCCGGCAGGAACCTATTATCCGCTGGATAGCTATACCACGATAGAGAATTTGTTCCCCCAAACCTATGGGATCAGCCCCGCGGGCTTGCCGCCTTCGGCGACAACCCAAAGGATAGCCCAAACCAGGCAGCTAAAGGCTTATTTATTGCTTTATGATCAGTTGCTGGCCGATTTCTTCTCGCAACTAAAAAATGCCAAAGAGCTGTTTTCTACCGATACTACCATTCAAACTTATTATGCCCAGTTTTTAAGCGATATCAAGGACATAATGCCCATATATAGCCAGGACAGTTCATCTCAAACCATACAGCAGCGGGTAATGCTAAACCAGGACTCGGCAAACGGTACCGTAAACGAGTGGCAAGAGCTTTATGAATTGAACGAGGTGTTTTTAGACCGCAGGAACCGTTTCCTCGACCACCTGATGAGCCGTTTTGCCGAATCATTTAACCAGTATGTCTTGCTGATGTACCAGCTTGACTATACCGCGCAGCAGGAAACCGGCATTGACCCCACCGATCTGATTAAGAGCAAAATTCAGTTTCTGAAAGATTATCCCGACACCAGCTACCAGCGGGGCCGGGCTTATAATTATTTCCCGCAAAAGGCTGACTTCACTTTAGACACCTCGCAATTCTGGGATACGGATAATGTTTCCGGCGCCGAAAAAAAACTCAGCAGCCTTGGAGGTTTTAAAGATCCGGTTAGCCCGCCAGGTGCCAGGAGCTACTTCCGCAGGTTTTTGAATTGCATTAACAGCGCAACTATTATTACCACAAGCGACATACCGCCGAAATATCAATTTACTTTCAGCGATGGCTATGGAAATACGTTAACCTCGGTTACGAGCTATACTACACAGGCTGATCTGAATAATTCCTTACCCGCATTTTTGGACCAGGTACTGGCGGGAGGAAACCTGATAGTTAGCCAAACAGGAAGCGACTGGAACCTGTACGTTACAGATAACAATGGCAATAAACTGGCAATAAGCAACAATTTCATCTCGCAGGATGCAGCCAATACCGCGCTATCGCAATTTATATCAGCCTTTAGCGCCGATTGTGATGTTGAAGGCATGCACCTTATCGAGCATATCCTGCTCAGGCCCCGCAATCCTAAATTTAAACCTGCCCCGGTATGCCTCGACCCCAATTGTGATTTTTGCGGCGAGCAGGACCCCTACTCATTCAGAATATCGGTAGTTATACCTTATTGGCCGGTCCACTTCCAAAGTATGGCTTTCAGGGAGTATTTCGAAGACATTATCCGACAGGAATTGCCCGCACATTGCATAGTAAAAGTGTGCTGGGTAGATGATACCATGCTTTATGAATTTGAGAACGCTTACCAGGCGTGGATAGCCGCGCTTGCAAATTACGCGCTGGATGCATCAACGGTTGGTACGCTGCAAGCAATGAATGACGCCCTGTTGCTATTACTCTTTAACCTTTACAGTCAGTACCCTGTAGCAACGCTGCATAATTGTGCTGAAAGTGTGAATACCACCCCGGTAATGCTGGGCAAAACCATTTTAGGATCTTTAAATAATGAATCATGACAAATCCAATTGATTACATCGTATTCGAACCAGATCAGGTGCTCACTGACGTTCACCTCAATGAAACCTTTCAATACCTCGACCAACAAAACCGCTGGACAAGAAATAAGTTAATTGGAATAGGCATTGTTTGCGGTTTCGATATCGTTCTGAAACCGGGCATCATTGAAATAACCCAGGGCTGCGGAATAACTTCCCAGGGCTTTTTGATCAGCCAGTGTTTAAAAGATTACACCCGTTATATTCCGTATGCAGCGCCTGTGTGGCCGCAAATTAATCCACCGTTTATCAACAATGGCAACGTGCCTTTCTATCAAACGGCATGGACGAACAAAAATTTATTTAAGCTGATCACCGATGGCGATTACAGTGGCCTTGACAGTGCCCAGCAATCAACTGCGGTAACCATATCATCGGCCACTAATTTTTTGCTTGACTATGTGGTGGTATTATTTCTTGAGGCCACAGAAACAAGTTTGAAAAATTGCAATATGCTTGATTGTAATAACGGCGGCGCTACCATGACCTTCACGCTGCAGCCCCTGTTGGTTGCAATTGCAGATCTGCCGGGAGCAACAACCAATAGCTCCAATTCAATTCTCATCAACAACATAAACTTCGATCTGCTCAACCAGGTGAGTTTAAAACGCTTCAATGTACCTTACACCGCTTTGAACACAACCAACGATGTATTGAACGCGTTTGTTAACCTGGTTGACGATACCACTTTAACGCAGCTCAGCAATGCTTACAATACCGCCTTTAACAACTACGGCGGCATGGTAAATGTCAGCACCAATCCGTTCACCAATTTGCTGAGCACTTTACAAGGCTACCGGAACGTGGTACTCAGCCAGAATCCGGTCTTTATCCAATATTTTTATGATCTTGTTGACGACCTGATAAAAGCCTGGTACGAGTTCTCCGTGACAACATCAGATATCATGGATACCTGCTGCCCTGATGAGAACTTATTCCCGCTGCACCTGGTTTTGGGAAGCGCCTCGGAGGCGACCACCCCCTTTGCGAAAGATAGCTACCGGAATTATTTTATGTATTCGGGCCTGTTTTCACAAATGGGCGACAATGGCGCAAGTACGGTGCTGTTGTTTAACCGCATGGTGATAATGGTTAACCAATTCGCCATCCAATCCCAGGCGCTGCAGCTGCAGGCCGCATTAAAAATTACACCCAGTCTTTACGAGTGTGCGTTGCTTTCGGAGCGGGCCATCCCCTACTACTACAACCTGGATGTTAACGGGGCTGAATTGTACAAGTATTGGAGCTACTATAAAACCAGCCATGGCAGGGCTGCTTTTAATTTGAGCTATAACGCAAATCTTTATAGCGTAAGCACTACCGTCACCCAGCCACTTTTATATGACATCGAACGTTTTAATTTCTTCAGGATCGAGGGTCACATCGGCCAAAACTATAATACGGTTTTAACCAATATCCTCAACCAGCGCTTAAATTACAACCTGCCTTTTGATGTGGTGGCCATATCTGCCGATCAGCTGCAATCAGGCGCTTCGCTGCCAGCGTGTAACATGAACGACCTGAATACCGACTATCAATTGATTATAAGTGAGGCCGCCTGCAAAATACATCTTACTTTTTGTTTTGTATCCAAGCTGCCCTACGTGGTAACCCAAACACCCTCAAGAAAGCGAACTTCAGCACAGTTATTCGATGTGACCAACCCGGCCGCTTTAAAATTCTCGACTTTTAAATTAAGCCAGGAGACCATCATCCCGTCGCTTCTTCACATTACCAGTGCGTATCAAAAAGGCGATTTTATGCGCAAATATTGTACCCCCCTGCCCAATACCATCGGGAGCGCCTATCTGAGCGCATTAGACACCACCGGGGTATTTACCAATCCGGTGAAGGTAGACCAGGGTAATCCACTGACCATCGTTTATTACTACCTGTTCCAGTTTATCGATTCTGTGGAGCAGCTAATGTATGTGCTGCAAACAAATACCCTGGCCCAACTGGATATTAACGCATTTAACACTACCTACCAAACCTACATTGCAGACACGTTACTGGCCTTAAGCATTTTGACGGAGCTGACTATCAGCACCAACGCCAGCGCCACTGGAAATTCACAGTTTGTTACGCTTGCTGAAGACACCGAACTTGCCCTCATTATCGATGAGCTGAGCCTGCTAACAAATATCTGTATCGAAGAGCGGTTGCAGGTGTTAACTACCGAGTATGCAACCCGGCTGACAAATTACCAGCAACAGCTTACCTTTTTAAACTACTATAAAAATCATCCCGGGCTCGAACATAAGGCCGGCGTGCCCAAAGGCGGCACATTTGTGCTGGTTTACCATTCAGGCGCCGCCGACACATCTATTACAACTACAAATGCCAACGCAGCGCCAAACAATTTGGTGAGGACCGACATGACGGTTAATACGATGGTTGATCCGACAATTTACAGGGAAGCGATAAGTCCTGTATTGGCCAATCTCGATGATCCGACGCTTAACCTGATTGCCAGTTTTATAAACGATTGCAATGACGCGCCCCCTGCCACAAAGCAAACGCTAATAGGAATTTTGAACAGGATACCGCCAAAGAGGATCATTCCCGGTTATTCAATTGCGGACGGAACGGTAATAGCTGATTTTTACATTCCGTATTTATGTTGTTCGGATTGCCCGCCGGTGGCTTATGTGCTGCCCGACCCGGTGACTCCGCCTCCGGCCAAACCGACCATTACAATGGCGACCACCTTTTGCGACAATGATACCAAGGCATCGCCGATCAAGGTTTCCGCGCCAGGGGGTACATTTAATACAGTGAAAGGCCTTGTGGGTGGAACAAAGCCCACATTTACGCCAGCTACTGCAGGTGCAGGGTCCTACCAGGTTATTTACACCGACACTAATGGGGTAGCCTCCGACCCGGTTACGGTAACAGTGTTGGCAACCGCCGCAAATACATTTACCGTTAAATCGGCAGTTAACGATGTAAACGGCGTCCCTGTAATAACTGCAAACTTTGTGCCCGACACGCAGAATAACAGTTTTCAATATCAATGGCAATTTGGACCCGGTTTTAATGTTACCTCATCTACTGAAGAATTACCGCAACTAACCGCTACACTCGATCCAACGGGAGGGCAAACGGAAACAACAGCGAGCCTTGTTGTATCAAACGGCACATGCAGCCAGGCGGCGGTCACAAAAAACTTGATTATATCGCCAAACGGAGTGTTTGAAGTTGCTGCAAACACAGGAATCCTGTCGGGAATAAAAAATCTGTTCAATAAAAAGGGTTGACCGTACGACCAAGCTGCAAAGCGATAAAACATGGCAAGGCATCTCATTTATAAACAAAAAGTCACCATGAACCTTCCCCGGAGGGAGCAGGCCTTTGATTTTCAGAAAAGGGTGAGCGACTTGTTGCAAAATGAGCTCAGCGATAGCCTGGAGGATGTTTTGGACAATGCATTTCCACCTGACAAAGTAATACGCATCGATTCGCTGAGCCTTGATTTGGGTGAAATAAGCGCTCAAAATTTCGAGCAGGAATTTAAAACACGGTTTATTGAAGGGCTGTCAAAAAGTTTATCGTCAAAAAGAGCGGATTTAAACATTGCGGGGGACGAAGACACGGTAATGAGCAAAGCGAAATCGCTGGTGAGCGCGCTGATCTTTTTTCTCGAAAAAGGTTATTTGCCCTGGTATAGTTCGGCCGAAAAAAAAGCCGGTTGGGAAACAGAGCTGCTCGATAATCTTTCGGACACTGAATACCACTACTTCTTAAACTGGTTGCGGGATAATTACAAAGAGAGCCCGGTAATCATCGAGCGCCTGGTCCTTCAATTTTCGGATAATTTTATCGGCGAGCTTTTATCGAAAATCGCCCCAGTTTTTGACGATGAGTGGGATGTAATTTTAGCGGATTATGCTTTTATACTTGGCAATATTGGCGGTAGCGTCGCTGCAGATCGCTCCAAAAAAACACAAAAGACAATAAAGGTTTTGCCGGGCTTGCAACCCTCCAATTCAAAATTCAACGCTTCTATTATTCGTAACAAAATACGTCAATATGCTTTTCAGACATTGTTGGACAGTGGGGAGCGCGATCAAGGCTTTAATATATTAAGACTGTTATTTGTCGATTTTGAAATTAAAAACAGAGATATTACCACTTTCACCAGGAGTGTGATAACCGGCGGCCTTAATACAAATACAGTAAAGCATGCCTTTAAAAAACTGCTTGATTTGCTTTCGAACGAGGAAATGAAGCGCAAGGCGGCTGACACGGACTCCCAAAAAAACAAAGGAGACAGGGCAAATAATACGACTGGCGCCGATGTCGAAAACACAAACGATACATCTGCCGAAACCCAAAAACAAACGAAAAACTTATCGGAAAATGTAAATGATCGGGTTCCTGAAAACCTCGCGAATATTCCTGCGCTCAACCAGGCATCGGCTGACGGTAGCCCGCTAAAGGCAAGTGGCGAAGAAACCGGGACAACCCATCCTCAAAATAAAAAACCGGGAAAATCCCCCCCTGCCGGCGATGTCACCGATGAAGTTGATAACCCCAAAAAAGATGCGACTGCCACACAGGGCCGGAAGAAAAAGAAGCACCTTTTGGATGCCGGTGAGCTTATCGATGTGCGCAATAGCGGTGTGGTGTTATTACATCCCTTCCTGGGAGCATATTTTGCCGATTTAGACTTGCTGGTTGAGCGCGATTTTATAAACAACGAAGCAAGGGCCAGGGCGGTACTTTTGCTCAATTACCTGGCGACCGGCGAGACTGAAGCCGCAGAATTTGACCTGACACTGCAAAAAATTTTATGCGGCTACCCGCTGGAAGACACGTTGGTTTCGTCCATCATCCCGACTGATAAAGAAAAAGCCGAATCGGGTAATTTATTAAACGCAGTAACCAGTCATTGGGAGCCGCTCAAAAACACATCTATCGCCGGGCTTCGCGGCACATTTTTGCAGCGTAACGGCAATATCGAGACAAAAGAAAGCGGGTGGCTTTTAAAGGTTGAACAAAAGGGATTCGATATTCTGTTAGCAAAATTACCCTGGGGCTTCTCGACCATCCGGCTGCCCTGGATGCAAAAAATGCTGAGTGTTGACTGGTATTGAACAGAAAGACTGCTAATGGCATAAGCGGATATTAAAGTTATTGTCAAGCCTAATCTTGCTAAGGAAGAATATGATGATCGAAGAATTTAAACGCACAGCCTGATGTTTGCAGAAAAAGAAAATATAAAAAATACGAATACAAACCAGCCCGGACAGGGGTCGTCCTTTTTTCAGCCGGTAGTTCAGCGGGCGCCGCAGGGTAAAGATTTGCCCGGGGATGTACCCGAGACGCCTGCCGGGCAATTCGTAACGCCCGATTCAAGGGGAATTGGTCACAATAACGACACAAAGATCAGCCTCGATATCCATATTGATTTTTTGCCGCAGCACACCAGGCTGCATGTTTTTATTTCGAATGAAGCAGGCGGCGACTATAAACAGGGGATGCCGCTTAAAATAATCGGCAACCCGGGCAAGGGCGGGGATTTTACCGTAACACTGTCGCCGGTGCCCGATCATTTTTATATCAGGTTTGAGGCACGGTCAGAAACGACAAATATTAATGTGCCCCGCATAATGGGGAGCTATAGTTTAAATCTTGACTGACATTTTGGAAAAATTAAATCAACAGCAGCATCTTACAGCCGGGAACATGCCTAAAAAAGTTCCGGGCCTGCGCCTGCCGTTTTTTCAGCCGAAGCTATCTGTCAACGCTCCCGACGATGTATTTGAACGTGAGGCGGATGCGATGGCCGACAAGGTGATGCGAAAAGAAAATGATCAGGCGGAAAATACATTTTTTTTTAAACCAATGTCTGCTGCACCGTCAGTTCAGCTTAAATATACAAGTAGCCGGGAAAAAGAATATCCGCAAAAAAAAGAAGACGAAGAAAAGAAAAAAGAAAATATCCCGGAACAGACGGCGGTTGTCGCCGATGCTCCCCTGCAACGAAAATGCAGCCATTGCGAAGAAGATGAAATGGAGTTACATCGAAAAGAATCGGATGCCGGCTCAGGCATGGTAACTCAAAACGTAGAACAATCCTTACAATCTGCAGGTCACCAGATGGACGGTAATACCAGGGATTTTATGGAAAGCCGGTTTGGATATGATTTCAGTAACGTACAAATTCATACGGATTCGCAGGCACACCAATCTTCTGCCGAGATCAACGCATTGGCATACACACACCAGAACCATATTGTTTTCGGGGCGGGGCAATATCAGCCGGCGACCGACGAAGGTAAAAAACTGTTGGCACATGAGTTGACCCATGTTGTACAGCAAAGCGGTGGCATTGATAAGAAACCAATCCAGAGAAAACCATTTTTCTTTGCGCCGGTGAACAAACCAAGTGGCACACTTGTACACTCACAGGTGCTTCCTCTTTTTGTGAAAGCAAACAGCGATCTTTTTATCGAGGTAAAAATTCCGGGAGCCAATAAAAAAGACGTCGATAAAGGGGTAACTGGAATTGCCGATTTTTATAAGTCATCACCTACGGGCGGTAGTTCGCGATCCATCGGCATAAATTTTGACGGCAACGATCCTTCCTATTTGGGCAGTAGCGGCAAACTTCAGTTTGGTGGCGGGGCATATAATCATGAAATGAAAGCGGCTCCAAAAGGACAGTCAATAACTCCGAAAGTTACCCGGCTCGCTGATGCACCGACACAAATTCAAATAGGGGATCTTAAGCCTGGTTTTTCTTCTGAATCATTTTTAGGGCAAGGGCAGGTAGACGACTACAAATCAGGTATCAAGAACACATCAACGGATATTAACAAATATATTGCCGCGAATCCTACAGAGGCCGACAGTAAAACAAGCTGGAATCCAAGCCCTCAATCAATGTCTTCCTTAAATATTCCTGCTGAGGTAAAGTATCCGAGTGGTAAAGGTTTTCCAATACAACCCCTCGCGTTATATGAGGAGGGGCTTTTAAAACCGAAAGTTGTATTGGACGACACCGGATTGAAAGGCCGCTTGTTTGTTTACCAGGATACGGTATCAGGCGTTTGGTCGTATGAGTGGATACCGGATAGCATACCGGCCTCAACCGGTAGCGGCCTCGTCAATACGGTGCTCAACAGGTTGAACGGGCAGGTAATTCCTGCTCTTACCGCCGCCGGCAGCGGAGCTATAACCCCTAAGCGCGCAGGTACAAAGGAAGCCGCCCCAATCCGGAAAAAACCGGGGAAATTTATACAAAAAGCGGAAAAAAAATTCAGCGACGAAGATTGGAAGAAAAAGCAGTTCACACCATGGCAGGATGACGCTAAAAAGTTTTTAGGTAATAAGGATGAAGTAAATAAGGCGCAGGTAGCCAATGCGCTGGTCGGCGTTGAACAACGGGCCGGCACGGCTATCGGTATACCTTCGGAAGTTAAAGACCGGGGAACCGGCCTCGACAAAGTAAAGCACTGGAACCGTTTTGGCGGCCTTTATGGCTGGCTAAGAGAGAAGTTTGACTTTGTTTACGTAAAACTACAGGCCTTTGGTAAAAAGGTGAAAGAAAAAATTGCCAAGCTCTCAAAGTCATCTGCCGCAGTTAAGTTTGGCAACTGGGTAAAGGCAGCAGCGCAGGTAATCTTTAAAATATTTAAGATGGTGGGCGGCTGGGTTGTAAATCAGGTGGTTGATAAATTGATCAACTCCTTCAGGCAAGGTGCGATCAATAACTTAAAGAAGCTTGTTGACATGTATACCCCCGATGATGTAAAAAGCAAAATCGAGGAGTTTGAGGCAATGAAAGAAAAGTATGAGCAAATAATTAACGAACAGGAAGACGCTCTAATAAAAAAATTCTTTGGCGATAAACTCGATCTTTTCGAAAAGTTAAGTGAATTTGAAGACATTGCCAGCACGTTAAGCACAATAATTTCATTGGTTGAGTGGGGTATCCGGTTATTGGCTTGTGCTTCCCCACCGGCTGTTGGGTGCCTGTGGAATTTGTTTATCGAAGCATTGCAGGTTGCGTTTGCACTGTTGATGCAGACTTGCTGGTTTACCAAAGAAGTGTATAAGCCGGTTATCGACCTGGTAGCGCCGGTTAAGAATTTCCCGGCCGAAGTGGCATCAAAAATTGTTGATGTAGCCAACGGGTATATCCCGATGCCCGATGGGTTCGATCCAATATTTGCTCCTATAGCTGTTGATACAGGCGACTTTAAGGTGGATTGTGACGAAAAGGACGATGGCGCCGGAAAATTGACCCCTGAAAGAAAAGCAATAATGGATTTGATGCAAACACTGGGGAAAGAAAAATTTGACGCCTTAATCCAATTGATGTTAAAACGCGGCGCCGGCCCCTGGGTATTGTTAACTCCGGATCGCGCAGAGATGATAAAAGACAAACTAAAAAACATTTCAGCCGAAACGCTTTTAGATGTTGCCAATAACCCCAAAAAGGATGTTCCTGAAGACCTTAAGGCGTTTTTGGGAGATATTGCAAAATATAGCGAAACTGAGAAAAAGACGATTAAGAAATACTTTGACGATAAGGCCGGGGCGGATGCGGAAAAAGCAAAAAAAGAGGAAGCAGCTAAAGCTGCCTCGGTATCCCAAACCCCCGGCTCGCAGGGTAGCGTTCCCCAAAACCAAACCGGCGGAGGCACTTCAGCAGGTACCGATTCGAAAGTGATAGTTTTGGACGGCAGAGATTACGGTGTAAAGGACCAAAATGCTCAGCCGACCAGACCTGGCTTCGTAAAATGTTATATATATGCCGCTGACTGGCCCGCAATAAAAGCGGGTAAAAACCCCGGAACCATTTCACTGGATATTTACGTAGATAACGCGCTAACTTACCGCGTACAGCACGTAATAGTGAGCAGTGTACAGCTTCAGGAAATACTGGCAGTGCCGGAAAACATGCATAGTGTTTTAGTATATCTGCAATACGGCGTTCAACTTAAAATAAGGGATGAGGATGTAATTATCAAAAGCTTTGATTGGTCGCGGGATTAAGGCCGTTAAATTTTTAAAATAATAAAATAATGTGATCTCCAGGCTTAAACATCATGTTTAAAAATATTGAAACTTATATTCAACCTTTTGCAGCATTTCTGCCTGGCATTATGCGCAAAGAATATAATACCGACCCCGGTTTACCTGGATTTGTCGATGAAATACCGGCTGAATTTAAAAATGGCAGTATTAATCTCTTGTCACAGGAAGACCTGCTCTTCTTTATAACTTATATTCCCCATATCTGCCCAAACTTTTATGTTGAAGTTATCCGGGGAGGATTACCCCTGGGCGCTGATTTTCCCTTAACAAATCAAATGACACACACGGCGTAAAATGTTTGAAAAAAAAGAAAATATCAAAAGTAATCGCATTCCAGCTTCTATTAGTCATGGAAGAGCTTTTTTTCAGCCCAAGCTCACCGTAAACCAGCCCAATGATATTTATGAGCAGGAAGCAGACTATGTGGCGGATAAAGTAATGCGAATGACTGATGATTCCGTAAATCAAAACGGCTTTTTTAAACCAGCAACTGATTCCCTGCAACGCAAATGCCAGGCCTGTGAAGAGGAAGATAAGTTTGTTCATCGCAAAGAAAAAAACGGAAATGACGCACAATCCGGCAATGACCTGGACAGTTACATTGGCTCGCTGAATTCATCCGGGCAGCCATTGCCGGACAGCAGCAGAAAGTTTTTTGAACCAAAGTTTGGGCGCGATTTCTCAAACGTCCGGCTGCATACTGATTCGGTTGCGGCAAAATCCGCGCAATCGATAAACGCGCTGGCTTATACCTCGGGCAACAATATTGTTTTCAACAGCGGACAGTTTTCGCCTGAAAGTGACAATGGCAAAAAATTGTTGGCCCACGAGCTGACGCATGTGATTCAGCAGGGTGCGGGGCCCGGCACGGCCGTGCAAAGGAAACCCGGCGATAGCTGCGGGAAAGATTTTTTATACCAGTTTGATGCGGTAGCTAATACCGAACAGGAAAAAGATCACCGGGGTGTTCCCCGGTTGTTGTATACCAGCCCTACCGGGAAACAAGAGGACGTTGCCAAATACTTTCAAAATACGCCCATCCGGCTCACACCGGGAATGAGTTTCCCCGCCGGGCAAACCAGTAAATATGGCTGGCGGGCCGTTTGCTACTCCCCCACCGCCGGAGCGCCCGAAATGATCTACTGGGTGCTTGATGAATATCTTTCAAAACCAAATAAGACCGAACCCAAAAATGACGACAAACCAGTTACAGGTGGTGTTCCGGCAAAAGAAGAGCCAAAAAAAGACGCTGAGCCAAAGAAAGATGAGCAGCAAAAAGATGCCGGCTGGTGGGATTACTGCCCGGCCCCGGCCCCGGATGTTGACGATAAAATTGTTCAGGACCTGATAGATGAGCAAATTAAACTCAATACCGATAAAGCAACCGGAAAAATTAACCTGGATATGGCTTTTTCAGCCCTTAATGCGGAGAGAAACAAAAAAGAACATTGCTGCGATGTGAATTTAGCCGCAGCTGAACGGTATATGTACGCGAGGTTGGAAATGGCCGCGGGAAGGTCGCTGGCTTACCAATCCTTTTTAAATTTAGGTGATTCACTTGCAAAATTGATTCATACGCCTGTCCCAAATTCAGGCGTGTGCCCCAAAACAAGAACATCCGCCGCTCAATTGGCCTGGGGATTTAAAGGTACCGCCGACGGAAAAGCCGACTACGATAAGGCCCATGGCGGCGCGTGGGGAACTTCGCCAACCAACCGCTTTCCGGATGGCACGTGGTATGATCCGTCAGGCAAAATGCATATGGGCCCCGGGCCCAAATGGTAAAATAGTTTTAAAGGTTTTAGATATTATGAAACTAAAATGAATTTGACTAAGCAACATACTACTCAACAAATTAAACAGGTTAAACTACCTGATTCAAAGCCAGTATTTTTTCAACCCAAATTAACCATCAATCAGCCAAACGATGTTTATGAGCGTGAAGCTGATGCTATGGCTGATAAGGTTGTGCCTATAACCAGTTCTGCTATTAATCAAAATACCTTCTTCAAACCTGCCGTTACCGCTGTTCAGCGCAAATGCCAGGCCTGCGAAGAGGAAGATAAGTTTGTACATCGCAAAGAAAGCAACGGGAACGACGTACAATCCGGCCATGAGCTGGACAGCTACATTGGTTCGTTGAATTCTTCCGGGCAGCCGATGCAAGAGAGCAGCCGAAAGTTTTTTGAACCGCGTTTTGGTCATGATTTTTCGGGAGTGCGCCTTCATACGGATACGATTGCGGCAAAATCAGCCCAGTCAATTAATGCACTGGCATACACCAGCGGCAACAATATTGTTTTTAACGCCGGGCAGTATTCTCCCGAAAGTGATAGCGGAATGAAATTGATGGCCCACGAATTAACACATGTGGTGCAGCAACAGGGAAGCGATAGCCTTAAAAACATACAAAGAGTACCTGCGGGGAACACGGCAAAGCCACCTGTCACCAGCGAGGTTAACAAACCGACAACGGAAACCATATCAAATGCCCCTGCCAGCGCTTCCGACTGGAATAAAACTTTTAACTGGGATGCAAAATTCCAGGTTGTTTACAATCTTAACTCCAAACGGGTAACTATTGTATCGCGATTGTATTCGACAGCTTCCGACGCGATAAAAACAGGCTGGAAAAATGCGATCGAGAGCAAATGGGGCAAAGGCCAGTTTAACCTGGAAGTATGGGAGGGCTGCGAACCAAAGGTATTCCCGATTGATGTGGACATACAGTGGGTCAATGATCCGGCCAAAGCGCATTATACGATCACGCCTAACGCCCCCGGCGCAACGCAAAACGGGCGCGCAGGCGTGGGCGGCACTACCGGCATGACCGGCTGGGGTACGGCGGACGCGACAGATGTGCCTCACGAGTACGGCCACATGCTTGGCAATGCCGAAGAATATTTTACCACGAACGGTGTGGACTATAGTTACGGCGGCACGAGAAGCGGCTTCAGGGACCGGGGCGCCGGGATTATGAATAACCCGTCTGAATCGCCCTTTCCGCGGCATTATGAATTGGTGCGGACCGGCTTTGCCAATATGATGCCTTATAATTTAAGCAGAGTACGGGTAGTTCAGAACGGGACGTACAACCCGCCATTGTTAAACTGCGGGGATGGCCCGAAAAATCAGAATGTGATCGTTTGACAAAAAAATATCAGTTAAATTAAAATCGGCACAAAATGTTCAGCATTCAGCAAACAAACGATACAAAAGAAACCCGGCAGAAGGCTGATAACTTGTTCTTTCAGCCTAACCCTGCCAATGTCGTGTACAGGCAGAATGCTGAGCTGGCAGCTAAAAGCGATATGCCCTTACTCCCCGAAAATTATTTTTTTAAACCAAATAAAACGCCGGCTAATATTATTCAGCGGATACCCATCCAGGGTAATGGCACCCCGACATCGGGACAACAGGTTGTAAATCAAACCCAAACCCCTTCCCTTTCGAAACGGCAAATTCCGCAGGGGGCAATTAGCCGCGCCGATTTTGAGAATTACGTAACCACTTACTATGGCGTAGCGGATGTTCATAACGGGACAAAAACGGAACAGGAGGGCGAATTGACCCCGCGAAATTCGGTAAAGCCCAGCATATCAAACTGGAACGACTGGAGCCCCGGCGCAACTTCCGAGGACTATTCCAATATTATACAAGCTATTGAAGATGTTGCAGCCAGTTTTGGGGCAATCCCAAAAATTACGAAAATAATATTTTATGAAATGTATTATGAGACCGATCCGACAGGAATTAGCGTTGCCAGATCGGATGTCGGCGCTTCTTTTGGCGTTGGCCAACTCAGAATTTACAAAGCGTATTCTAAAACAAGGGGCTTTCCCGTGGCCAGAAGCAATGCCCAGGGAAATTACCCCCCGGTTGGTATCGCGATAAGCGGCCCCGGCAGCAGCCCCGGCGCCCCGACGCCATACCAGGGCAAGGATAAAAGCCTGAAGGAGAGTATCGCGCACGAACTGGGCCATGGCATAGCCGAAGCGGCACAGGCGTCTGATCCAAAGGCGCTCGATAATTTTAACAGCACGGTTGGCTGGGTCGGAACCAGCTCGCCGGCTTTGTATGATATCGGCCAGCAGGCAGTTCAGTCCGCTATTACCAATAACACCGCGCCGCCGGTGCAATATAAAATTGAGCCCTCTAACTGGAACGACCCTAAATGGATAGAGCAACCCATGACCGATTACTCGGTTATAGGCGGGCCGGGTGAGGATTTTGCGGAGAGTATAGCAGCCTTTGTTTACGCAAATGCTACACTGCAGGCGCGGTCGCCAAAGCGTTTTAAATTTATTTCGGACGGGATGCCCACCTGGACACAGCAGATGAAATATATGCCGCCGATAAAGCCACCTGCGCCCGTCGGCGATTTCCCGGTAACTGATCAAATGAAGCACTCGGCATAATATGTACACAGCTAAGGAAAATATAAAAAACAATGCCGGCGCAGGCTGCGCAAACGGTGGAAGGCCTTTTTTTCAGGCTAAACTAACCGTTAACCAGCCGGGTGATGCCTATGAGCAGGAAGCTGATGCGATGGCGGATAAAGTTATGCGAATGACGGATAGCTCCTTTAACCAAAACGTTTTTTTTAAGCCCGCAATAAATCATGTGAATCGTAAATGCCGCGAATGCGAGGAAGAAGAGACGAAACTGAATAGGAAGGAAAACGCTGAAGGCGGGGTCGAGGGCAGTAATGAGCTTGACAATTATGTAGGTTCATTAAGGTCAGCGGGGCAGCCGATGCCGGAAAGAAGCAGAATGTTTTTTGAGCCGAGGTTTGGTCATGATTTCTCAAACGTAAGGCTTCACACCGATTCTGTTGCGGCAAAATCAGCTCAGTCAATTAATGCGCTGGCTTATACAGCGGGCAATAGTATTGTGTTTAACCAGGGACAGTATTCGCCCGAGACACAATCGGGGCAGCGGCTGATGGCACATGAGTTGACGCACGTAGTGCAGCAGAAAGGCGCTAATAATCACAATATCCAACGAAAAATTGAAGTCCCGGCCGGGACAGAACTGGATACCCTTGAAATAAAAAGCACAAAAAGCGGGAATACCTATACCTGTCCATCTGTAGTGAAAACTTCTACTTTTTACGAGATATATACTTCGATGCTGGTTTCGCCAAGAATTTTTAAGCTGGCCGGGAAAACCAACGAGGAGATATTCCAAAATCTAAAAAAACATATAGACGCCAGAAATGGAATAATTGTGTTTGCGTCAAAGAAGAAATACACTTTTGGTGCAGGCGGACAGTTCAAAATGAATCCGAAATATTTTGTCTGGAATGACAAAACGTGGGATTACAAACCCGGGGTGGATAAGCAGGAAGCCAGGAACGATCTGAATGTCCACCCGGAGCAATATAATATTGCATGCGCTGCCGCAACTAAATTGACAATGGTTGGCGGCAGCAACTCAGATCTCATTGAAGGGCAAAGTCAGGACCTTGCCGACTGGGTGCCTGGCGATTGGGGTTACATAGAAAACCTGAATTTTACTAAAAACAGAGTCCCCGGCCTGGAGGGCGAAAACATAATTTATGTGGGGAAAGACCAATTTTGGGGGCATTATGGAGAGGGTAATACTTACGACACGCTGCCCGGCTGGGAAAAACAAGTTAAGGGCTTTGAAAACGGAAACGGCCAGCCCGAGATTGAGGATCAGAGAACATATCCGAGTATTGGGCTAAAAACAAATTGATAACCGTTTATGAAGGATTTGACTATAAGATGGGAGTTAGTAGCCGGGCAGCCGGAACAAGTAAAATATTTTGTTAATGAACTTAACATCGGAAATGGAGATAAAGGGTTTGATAGGATCATTGACATGTTAAAGGAAAACCCACAAATCGAAAAAGTTACGTTAAAACCAACTCAAATTGCCGGATTGGGCGGCGAAAGTTTTGGTAGGACGTTGCCTTTCAGGGGAAGGTATGATGAATTTAAAAAAATCCTTGGACAAAGAACGCTTTTAATTGATTTCTTATAAAAATACGAATCAGCAATGTTCAAAAATATTGAAACAAATATCCAGCCGTTTACAGGTTACCTGAAAGCCGTCATCCAAAAGGATTATGCAATCCAGTGGGATTTAACGGCCCTGATAGATTCCATTATTGAGGAATTTGAAAAATACAGGAGCCATTTAACACCGCAGGAGTGTATGATCTTCCTGATCGCCTATATCCCGCATATCTATCCAAATTTCTATGATGAGGTGATCAGGGAAGCTATGCCGCAGGGGGGTGATTTTCCCGAATTTGGGGGCGTAAGGGGCACCAATCACAGGGGTTTACTGCCTACCGGGGAAACCGCACAGTTCATCATCGCCGGAAACGATCTTGAAAAACGACGCGTTATTCAGCAATTTTTAACCGAAGGAACCATCGTAAAGCACGCCATTCTGTCCCTCGAAACAGTAAAAGAGGGTGAGCCGCTGATGAGCGGACGCCTGATCCTCGACCAGGAATGGATCAACCGCCTGGTCACCGGCATTGAGGCGGCACCAAAATTCAGCCCTGATTTCCCGGCAAAGAGGATCACTACCGCGATGACCTGGGACGACCTGGTGCTAAACAACCATACGCAGAATCAACTGAACGACATTATAGTTTGGGTAAAGCACAACGAAACCTTAATGGAGGATGCCGTAATGAAGCGAAAAATAAAACCCGGTTACCGGGCGCTTTTCCACGGCCCCTCCGGAACGGGTAAAACCCTCACCGCTTCCCTGCTTGGCAAACATTTAAATAAGGATGTTTACAGGGTCGATCTTTCGCAGGTTGTGAGTAAATATATCGGCGAGACGGAAAAAAACCTGGAGAAGGTTTTCGCTAAAGCTGAAAATAAAAACTGGATATTATTTTTTGACGAGGCCGACGCTCTTTTTGGCAAACGCACCAATGTGCAGAATTCGCACGACAGGTATGCCAACCAGGAAGTAAGTTACCTGCTGCAGCGGATTGAGGATTTCCCTGGGCTGGTCATCCTGGCATCTAACATGAAAAGCAATATGGACGATGCGTTCCTCAGGCGCTTCCATAGTACCATTCATTTCACCATTCCAAATGCCGATGAACGCCTCAAATTATGGGAAAAGGCGCTGCCTGCCTCCTACCGGCCCGAGCCATCCGTCAATTTAAAAACCATCGCCGACAAATATGAATTAAATGGCGCGGCGATTTTGAATATCATCCATTATGCATCGCTGCAATCCATATCGAGGGATGACCGATACATACGCAGCGCCGACATCATCGAAGCGATGCGGAAAGAGTACCGTAAAGAAGAACGTACCATGAATTAACAGATCACAAAACATATTAAACCAGGAGGGCCACACCAATGCCGTTAGCAACGTTTTACATTTATTCGCCGCAGGATTTTCAAAAATATGTGATGAATACCGGGTTTACCAGGGAAATAACTATGATACAAAACCACCATACCTGGGACCCCGATTACGCCTCGATAACGCCTGAAAACAGCGAAATGGATGCGCTGGAGGCCATGAGACGCTTTCATATTCAAGTAAGGGGCTGGAGCGATATCGCGCAAAATATCACCACTTTTCCCTCGGGCAATATCGGGTTATGCCGGCCGATAGACATAATGCCTGCAGGCATTTTCGGGGCCAACCGCGGAGCGATATGCATCGAAAACCTTGGCAATTTTGATGCCGGCCATGATACCATGACCCAGGCGCACAAGGATACCATCACTTTTTTAAATGCCGTCCTTTGTGCAAAATTTAACCTTAACCCGGTAAAGGAGCAGGTGGTTTATCACCATTGGTTTGACAGGACGGGGCAAAGGTTCAGCGATGACACAATAAACAATAACCTGGTGGGCGATGAACAGAAGACCTGCCCGGGGACCGCTTTTTTCGGAACGAACACCATCACATCGGCCGAAGCCAACTTTTACCCGCTGATTGAAAGCAAAATGGTTATGTTGAAAGCTGCCACGCTGCCACCAGCCGCCCCAAAAGCGGTAAATGCCGACGAGCTGAACGTGCGGAACGGCCCCGGCATGTCGTTCGCGGTCTTGCGAACTATCCCGGCCGGTACACGGGTGATGGTTTTTATCACGCAAAACGGGTGGAGCAAAATAAGCAACACTGCGGAAGAATGGGTGTTCAGCACATTATTAACATAAAATCAATCGTCATATTTTTCTAAACCACTTAAAAACTAAACATCATGATCTCACTTAACAAAGAAAAAATGAGTACTGGCACCGGATGGTTATCCACCCTTTGCGTCATTCTCAGTATGGTAATCGTAGTGTACTTCGTGTTACATGCATACAAAACGGGAACGGATCATAAAACATTGGATACGACCCAATTGGCTAATATTGATAATATTCTTTCAGGAATACCGGATCCAGTTACAACGTCAGTTGCAACTAATACGAACAAGGCCGATAGCGCGTTGAAAAGCCAAAGAGAAAAACGGAACCAGTTAATATTTTCTTTTTTACGCAGCGAGTATAATGGGCAGGTAAATAAAGACTGGTTTTCGCCGGTGGATAAACTTTTACTCGGTTTGAATAATAAAGACGCAAAATTATACCTCACCACAAAACCGATTATTGTAAATGATTTTTTCTGGTTTGTAGGTTCACAAACTTATGCTGAGGTGTTGCTGTGGGCGCTGATCGGCGTATTAGCCAGCTTGATTTATTATGTAAGTCTGTCAAACGCCCAGCAGGCGCAGGATGCTGATGAACAAAGCGGCGATATAGGCCCTTTTGACCCCACGCAGATCTCGGGCCAGGTTGCAAAAATGTTTTACGCGCCAATATGCGCCCTGATATTGGTATTAGGTTATAACCTGTTAAACGCTGATAACAAGATGACAGATATCAGTATCGGCAAAGGCATGCTGCTGTTCTCCTTCATCTGTGGATTCTTTTCGGGTCGCGTAATGAAATTTATCGACCGGCTAAAGGATTTGGTGCTACCGTCAAGTTCAAGTAGCAGCACCGGGGGTACGGGTGGTACAAGCGGTACAAACGGCACAACTGGCACAGGTGGTACAGGTGGTACAGGTGGTACAGGTGGTACAGGTGACACAGGTGGTACGGCTGGTACAGCTGGTACAGGTACAGCTGACGCAAGTGGTACGACTGGCACGGATGGTACGGCTGGCGCCAGTGGAACCGGCGGTGCAAACAGCACCGAAACATCGGCAACCGCGGCCGACATAACCGTCAGCCTGCAATTGACGCCTGCCCTTGCGCAATCCGCCGACGGGCCTGATATTGTTGAGGGTGGCTTTAACACAGCGACCGTAACACTTCAGCCGGTAGCGGGCGGAGCGCCCATCACCCTGCAGGAACCACCAGATGACCAGGGGGCTAATTTTACCGCAAAACAGGTGCCGTTTGGCGCATACACGCTACAGGCAACAATGGCCTACAAAAATGCGACAACGGTTATTAACCTTTCCGCGAACGAGGCTGTTGAAGTAAGCACGACGGCCAATAGCTTTGAATTGCAGCTGGATAAAACGACGGTTAGCGGATAACACGCTGGTCGGAATGCCAAGTTCGATGAATTTAATCGCCGGTTAATCAAAAGGCCCCCAACTTTCGTCGGGGGCCTTTGGCTATTTATATAGTCAGTTAGTACAAAAAGTGTTTTATCACGGGAATAATATGCTATGATACTGGGTGATGTCGGCCATCGGGATGGTTGTGCCGTATTGGGCATTAATGGCTTTGATAAACTGATTGGCCACAATGGCGTAACCCCGCGGCGTTAAATGCACGCCATCCAGCGAGAATATGCCGCCCTGTATATACTGCGAATCTAAAAATATACCATCCTGAACATAGCCGTATGTTTTTACCTGGTCGAGGAAGGCATAAGCATCGAAAACCGCCAGCCCTTTGGAGGCCGCAACGGCTTTGATAGTTTGGTTATATGATCTTACATAATCCTGGGTAAGCGCCACTTCTTTTGCGTCCAGTACATACTGGTTATCAATTGGCGTATAGGGCGTCAAGCCGTAAGGCAGCGGCCCAAATGGGGTGCTAACCGGCGTTCCGATCATGCTGGTAGGAAAAGTTAGCACGATGAGGTCGGCAGCGGTGGCGGCGCGTGGCGCATAAGTCGTACCCGAAACCAGCGCATTAATGTAAAGCGCCTTAGCGGTCGGGTTCACTTTTTGTACCCCTGCCAAAATAGCGCCGACCGTTATGGTATTAAAATAGGGTATCGACGTTACGTCGGGCACGGTGGCTACCACGCCTTTTGCACCACCTGCAGTCATTGTGCCGATGAGGAGTTGATACAACTCGTTAAACACAGTTTTATCGGTAAGTACGTCGCCGGCCCCGCCCGATGTAGCATATAATAATGCATCGTTATTACCCAGCCAGTTTGAAAAGAAAGTAAACGGCTTTGCGGTAATAAAGCTAAGGTAAGGCGTCGTATTGGTTGGCGAATCACCGGGCAAAAGACGCTCATAATAGCCGTTCAAATTGCCTAATGGAGCGTAAGTTATTTGCTCCAGCTTTATGCCTGGAACGCCGTAGTTTTCGATGTCGCCGGTGTATTTGGTGTAAAGTATAACGTTGCCAAAGCCCGGGATGGTGATTTGCCCCCTGATGGCAAGGTCCGAGGTAACGGGCGCGGTAATCGGTGCGCCAGTCGCTGAAAAGCCGGTTAGTTTAAGATAACCTGACCCGTTTTCCTGGCCGGCGGCAAACAAGGGTTGGTTAAATGGCCCGCCGCCTACCGACTGTAATTGCTTTGCAATGATGCTGGGGTAGGAGTTTTGCTGGCCCGCCAGGTATAAACCTCCATCGGCGTAACCAGCGGTTAGTGAGTTGCCCACGGAGATATACCTGCTGAAATCAACATTTGCACGCGACGGCTTTACCGTATCGATACTGGGCTTGCATGCGCTTAACCAAATTAAGCCTGCAACGATAAATAAGTATATTTTAAAATTTTTCATTTGCTTCAAATCTTAAGGTTACCAGTGATAGGCTATTGCTATACCGGGGATGTAAACATTTGTTTCATAAGTACCCGAAAGCTGGGTTTGAATGGTAGTTTGCGTGCGGGGCATAAGATGCTCAAACTCAAACGACGCGTCAACGTCCAGGTGACTGGCCAATTTTACGCCTATGCCGCCGGTAAAATATACGCGGTCGGCATCAGGTACCTGCGGCGAAACATAGCCATCCGGCACGGCTGTAGTGGCAAAACCAGTTCCAAAGCGCAGGGCGATCATTTTGGAAGCCTGAAATTGCGTACCGCCCCGCAGGCTAATGGCGTCCTTATTATTTTGCGGGAAACTGCTAACGTTGGTTTCCGGTGATTTTACGCCATAAGCGAAAGAAAGTGTCTTAAATACGTTCCAGCTCACCAGGTTGGCGTCAAAAGCTATAGTCCATTGCGGTGATGGGTATAGGCCAACGCCGATAGAATTGGTTGCCGGCAACTTCACGGTTGAAGTGAAGGTATTGGGTGAAGCGAAATTCGACTGCAGGTACTGATCTACAGAAAAGGTTGCATTTCCATTAAAGTCGGTTGAAACCTCACTGCGGTGTGTAAAACCAAGCGTAACGCCCGACTCTGTTTTAAAATACACGCCGGCATTCCAGCCATAGCCTTTGCCGGTGCCGTTGAGTGCTGCCTGTCCATCCTGGCCGGCCGAATTGGATAACGGGATGGCTTGGTTAAGTGCTATAGTTGCATGGTTAAATACGAAACCGGCGCCGATACTCATAAAACTGGTTAGTTTTACGCTTAAGGTGGGCTGAATGAAAAATGTTTTCAGATCGAGGCTTTCCAAAGCATAACGGCCAGTCCAGCTATCGCCCCAGTCAGTTAATCCGCCGAACGGATTGTAAACGCCAAGGCCAATTTTCCAGCACGATGCTTTAGGTCCCCAAACTCCGTAAAAAGTAAACGGCGGGGCAATTTTGTTGGCGGTGCGATAGGTTATGGTAGTACCGGATGGGTTAAACTCCGATTCAAAAACCAGGGGAGTAAAGCCACCCTGGATGTAATTTTGGGGCAGCATTGCTACCGCGCCCGGATTAAAAAATACGGATGCACCGTCCTGCAGGGTTCCGGTTCCGGTGCTGCCCATGCCTATTTGCTTTACACCCTCCAGGTTTACCTGGAAACCTTGTGCAAACGCCAATACCGGTGTGAGTGCAAGCACCACAAGTAAAAGTTTTCTCATACAAAAATCAAATAAAATTAATCGGCGTATAAAGTCGTTTATAACTGGATTTTATATACACCTTAAAAGGAGATAAAATTACCGCGCGGCGGGGTAGAAAAAAGGGCTGGAATGCGGAGAGTTTGGTCAAAAAGTCGGATTAAATTGCCCGATATTATTTTATTTTTGCGTTGATAAACATTTACTAACATAAAACGAAATGCCGCGGTACCGATGCGATTGTATCCCATTTATTAGCAAGTTGTTATAAATATCAATAAATTGCCGGTAACCAACAGCGTACAACCTTATGCCCAAGAAAATTGCCCGCTTAAGCTTCCCAAAATTTGTCGATCTGTATGCGGATAAGGCCGTGGGCGCTGAGTTTTTTATCACCGAAGAAAAGCAGCTGCTGGAGCTGAGCGCCTACCCCTACCGGTCAGACGGTTATATTATTGGCATTTGCACGCGCGGCGCGGCTGAAGTTGAAGTGAACCTGCAGGTTTACGAGGCAAATCCCGACGCTATGCTGCTGGCTACCCCGTTCCATGTGCTGCGGATATACAATAGCAGTCCCGATTTCTTGTGCCGGTTCGTGGTATTCTCTCGCGCTTTCCTGACAGAAAACAGCACGAACAGCCATTTTTTAGAGTCGTTCAGCTATTTCAAAAATACATCTACACCGGTCATCTATCCCGACCACGATCATGCCAAAGTAATGCTGGAGATTTACGCCCTCATCCAGCAAAAACTACAACAGGAGGAACATCCCTACCGCACGGAGATTTCAAGAAGCTTATTAACCATATTGTTGTACGAGATTGCTGCCGTTTATGAGCAGCAACACGTCATCATCAAAAATAAACTCACCCGCAAGCAGGAACTGAATACGCTGTTCCAAAACCTGGTCTTTCATCATTATAAAGAGCACCGCAATGTGCAATATTATGCTGATGCACTTTTTGTATCGCCCAAACACCTTACCGAAACCATTAAGGAAGTAACCGGCAAAACCGCGGGGGAGTGGGTAGATGACGCGGTGATACTGGAAGCAAAGGTGTTGCTACGGAACCACGAGATCAGCATCGCCCAGGTAGCCGGGGATGTGCATTTCCCGGATCAATCCACATTTGGTAAATATTTTAAGAAACACACAGGTGTTTCGCCTACGGAGTACAGGATAAAAGCGAATAGTTAAATCGTCATTGCTTCGTTCCTCGCAACAAGGTTCTGGTTGCAAACCCGAATTTTTGACCAAACTCTACGCATTCCAGCCCTTTTGGGGCTTGCTTATCAACCTAATTTTGCTTTGAGCGCTGATCGGCTGATCAAATAAAAAAGCTTAGCATCGTTGATGTGGCCAAAGTTGAAATTTGTTTTACTTTGAACTTTAGACTTAAGGCCAATCATCGTTAACGATTTAAGGGTAAAAAATCAGGTTATGGAAATATATTTTGAAGGACAGGTAATGTGGTCGCAGATTGACGCTAACCAGCACATGCGCCATTCGGCTTATGCCGATTTTGCGGCTCAGGCACGTTTAATGATGCTGGAAGAAGCCGGCCTGGGCCCTGACGTGCTGTATAAAATGAACATCGGCCCTTTGATGTTCAGGGAAGAATTGATCTTTCTGCGTGAAGTGGCTATGAGCGATCGCCTTAAAGTAACCTGCGAGATCACCAAAGCACGCCCCGATGGCTCGCGGTGGTCCATACGCCATGAAATATTTAGAGGCGACGGTGTAAAAGCGGCTATTGTAAATGTAGACGGCGCCTGGCTGGATATGACCAACCGTAAGCTGACCACCTTGCCGCCCGGGCTGAGTCAGGCGTTTATGCATGCTCCAAAAAGCGACGATTACGTGGAGGAGTTGCCGAAGGAGAAAAACAGCTAAACCACCCCGGCAGACGCTATCGGTTAAGTGATCAAACAAATTATAATTGGCGGCGTTTCTTGTAACTGAAATATCGCTCGCTTTGTAGCATAAGTCATAAATCTTGATTTATATTTACCGCGATTTTGACTTCCTGCATGGGGACAGCCTGATTTCCAAATACCACGACTAATGGCCATTTTAGAGAACGATTTTCTTCGTGTAACCGTCAGCAACAAAGGGGCGCAATTCGGCTCCATTTTTGATAAAACAAACCAGTTAGAACATTTGTGGCAGGCCAACCCGGCAGTATGGGGCTGGCATGCGCCAAATTTATTCCCGGTGGTGGGCCAGCTGATCAATGATGAATTGCTGGTCGACGGCCAATCATACCACATGGCACGGCACGGTTTTGCACGGCAATCCGAATTCATTTTACTGGAACACGATGACGAACATGCTGTTTTTTCGTTGCCCAACTCGGAGCAAACCCTCAAAGTTTATCCTTATAAATTCGACTTCCAGATATTGTACACGCTGATCGAAAACGCTATCCGCGTAACTTACAAGCTCATCAATCATGATAAAAGGACCGTCTATTTTTCGGTAGGCGGACACCCCGGCTTCAACGTTCCCTTCCGGGTAGGTGAACGCTATGAGGACTACTACCTGGAGTTTGAAGTGGAAGAACCGCTGGTTGCTCATGGCATATCGGCTGAGGGCGTGTTTAACGGTGAGCATCACAAGGTGCCGGCGCCAAACAACAAACTCTATTTAACAAAGGATTTGTTTGATAAAGACGCGCTGGTATTCAAAAACCTGAAGTCGAGAGAAGTAAGCATCAAAAGCGATAAACATGACAGATGTGTTTCGGTGCAGTTCCCGCATTTTAACTACCTGGGCATTTGGGCCAAACCGGGCGCCGAATTTGTTTGCATCGAGCCATGGCTGGGCTGTGCAGATACCGCCGGCAAACATGTCGATATCAGTCAAAAAGAGGACATTCAAAAAGTTGCGCCCGGTCATGTGTTCGAGGCGGCCTTTTTTATCAGTATAGGATAATATTATTGGCCGCGGTTGGTTATAAAACCATTGTGCAGCGCCAATAAAATCTATTTAACTATGAAAAAAACCATCTTCCTGTTTGCCTTCACGTTAACGCTTTGCCTTGCTTCGGTTGCTGCAAGGGCTACAACCGTTGACCCGCCAACTAAAGAGGCGGTTGCTGCCATGACGCCTGAAGAGAGGCAGGCACGGGTAGATGAAATTAAGGCCCGCATTGCCGAAATAAAGGCCGAAGACCGTTCGCAGATGACGAAAGCAGAACGGAAAGCTTACCGCGCCGAGTTGAAAGCCCTGAAAAAGGAGGTTTCGGTGTACGATGTTTTGTATATCGGGGTAGGCGCGCTGGTAATTTTAATCCTTATTTTGCTGATTGTGCTATAAGTTATGACTGTTGCTGATCCCACCAAAAGATTTTCGGACCGGGTTGAGAATTACATCAAGTACCGGCCCTCGTACCCCGCTGAAGTTTTGGATTACCTTGCCGGACAGTGCGACCTGGCGAATGGTTCGACTATTGCCGATGTAGGTTCCGGAACGGGTATCTTCAGCGCGCTTTTACTGGCGCGGGGTTATAAAGTATTTGCTGTTGAGCCCAACGAATCGATGCAGGGAGCTGCGATAAGCCAATTTGGCGGCAACGATAATTTTATTCCCGTTGCGAGCACAGCCGAAACAACGTCGCTGCCGTCGGATAGTATCGATCTTGTAGTTTGTGCGCAGGCTTTCCACTGGTTCGATGCCGAAAAAACCAAAACGGAATTTAAAAGGATATTAAAAGATCAGGGGCAGGTAGCACTGATCTGGAACAACCGCGATGCCGGCACCGACGAATTCTCGGCGGCGTACGAAAACCTGCTAAAACAGGATTCGGTCGACTATAACAATGTAAACCACCGTAACATCAGCGATATGAATTTTAAAGCTTTTTTTAAAGGCGGTTTGTACGAGGCCGAAAAATACCCTAACGTGCAGGTATTTGATGAGGAAGGCTTGTTAGGCCGTGCATTTTCGTCTTCCTACGTCCCGGCAGAAGACACCTACGAAGGCAAAAAGTTTAAGGACCTGCTTAAAGCATTATTTGCAAAATACAATAAGGACGGTAAAGTGCGCTTTTATTACCAAACCGAAGTTTACCTGGGGAAAGTTTAGCGCCGCTTAAACCGTTTTTTGAGCAGGCGATATTTTTCGCAGCTCGTCTTTCGTTTTGCTAAACCAAACCCGGTTGGCTTTGCGTTCCATCGGGCTCAGGTGCTGCTCTTCGTTCAGCATATCGGTAAACAATTGCCAGGCATCATCGGCGCGCCCGGCCCGTATCAAAAATAAACCATACTGGTAACGCTGCTCAAAATTGGAATAGCGGCCCTTCATGGCTTTAAATTCATTTTCCGCCAGTTCAGATTGCCCTAAATTTTCAAGCGCCAAAGCATAAAGCAGGTGAGATTTGGACCTGGCAAACTGCGGCAGCTTATACAACTTTTTCGCCAGGGAAATAATCTGTTCAAACTCTTGCTGTTCGTAGTAAGCTACAATCAATTGCTGCATTACATGCTCATTTTCGCTGAAGGCGCCGGTGAGGCTGGTTGTATAAAGCTCGACGGCTTTGTCCGTTTGGCCCGAAGCAAGGTAAGCATCGGCCAGTTTTACACGGTTGGCAAAGGTATCGGTAAAACGCAATTCCTCTTCCAGTTTCCGGATATTGGCGCCGGAGGCAATAACCTTTGGGCCATAGTTGGTTGGTTTGACAAAGCTTCTTTTGTTTGAAAGCACCTCGCTGAAAAGATAATATAGGCTGCCGATAACCGGCAGGAAGATCAGCCACAATATCCATCGGCCCAGCGTCCCGCGCCGGTAGCTATGTATCCCGCAGAACAGGGCCAGTCCTATAACAATGTATGAATATGACCCTAAGGCGTAGAATATTGACATGCTATCGCGTTGTTTTTATCACAGGCTATCAAAAATAGAAAAATAAGTGATTTACCCTCAATGCATTTTATAAAATTAAAAATCAATTTTTTGCGACCTCGTCCAATACCGGGTGGTCGATTGCACCAATGCTCTTGTGATTTATTTTTAACTCGTCAAATACCACAATCGTATTCAGTCCTTTTTTTAGCCAGCAACCGGGTAAATAAAGCGTTTGCTGCGGGCCAATGTTCCAGTACTTACCCAGGTTGTGACCGTTTACAAAAACAAATCCTTTGCCAAAACCATGCATATCTAAAAACGTATCACCTGTTTCGGTTAGCACAAAAGAGCCATAGCAAAGGTTGGGTACCAGTCCATATATATCCTTGTTAGCGATATCGCCATTAAATCCGGACATGTTTTTAAAAGGGAATTTATACATTTTCCACCCCGTCAGTTCCTTTTCATTTAAGGTTACTTTTTCCGTTATGCCCTGGCGATTGTCAATTAAGTAAGGCCCGTAATTTATCCGGCCGTTGTTCTCCACTAAAATATCAAGGATCGCATCCGGCGAATCAGATTGAATAATGATCGAGTCTTGTTTTAAGCGTCTGTCAAGTTGACCGATATATTTTTGGTTGACATAAACCGTTGCAAAATCGCGCATCTGTTTAATTTTCAGCACCCCGGTCGACGCGTTTTTTAAGGTGGTGCGGTACAATACAAAGCCGTAGCCCTGATTTAAATCCTCAAATGAAAGCGGATGTTTTGCAATAACAGGTTTCCCGAGGTGATAAAACAAGGACGTCCAGTTTGGCAGGCCTATGCCCTTTATTGAAATG
>DASRTD010000054.1:0-14947 GCA_035656115.1 Mucilaginibacter sp. | reverse complement strand
ATGAACCAATGAACCAATGAACCAATGAACCAATGAACCAATGAACCAATGAACCAATGAACCAGTGAACCAATAAACTAAACCAGGCTCACCGGCAGCATAAAGTAAAAGCGGCTGCCTTCACCCAGGCGGCTTTCCACGCCAATTTCGCCACCTTGCGCCTCTATAAAATCCTTTGCAATGGCCAGGCCCAAACCCGTTCCGGATACCTCAAAATCCGATCCGGGCACCTTAAAATATCTTTCGAAAACCCTGGGCAGGTAAATCTCTTCAATGCCTTTTCCGTAATCCTTAACTGAAAATTCGATCCGGCTCGAAGAAAATTTCCTGACGGTAATATCGATCTCCGATTTTACCGGGCTGTATTTTATCGCATTGGACAAGAAGTTGATCAGCACCCAGGTTGTTTTATCCGGGTCGGCCCAAATCTCCGGCAGGTTTTTTGGGCATTTGATATTCAGGATTATTTCTTTTTGCTCTGCCAGCAGTTTTATCGTTTCCCAAGTGTATTTGACGATATTCTGCGGATTGGTGCTCGCGAAATTGAGCAGCAATTGCCCGGTTTCAACCTGGCCCATATCCAGTAGCTCGCTCGTTATTTTTAACAGCCGGTCGCTGTCGTCGTTTATATTGTTGATCAACTCCTTTTGTGCCTCGGTAACCGTACCATACCGTTTATCCTCCATCAGCTTCAGGCTCATTTTGAGCGACGAGATCGGCGTTTTCAGCTCGTGCGACACTGTGGCGATAAAATTGGTTTTGGCTTCGTCCAGTTTGTAGAACCGGGTGATATTTTTTAACAATATAAAATACCCGATCCGCTTGGAAACCGTTTCATGCCTGCCAAAGGGATAATCCTCATCAGGGGTGTATATCTCAAAAAGCTCCTTTGTAAAGTAACATTCCTTTCCGTCAAGGTACAGCTTCAGGTCTTCAAAATGTTCCGTTTCATTTATGAGTTTATCAAACAGGTCGTTTTCTGCCGCGGCTTGTTTAGCGGAGCGGCCGAGTATATCCCTTTCTTCAATACCCAATAATTTAACGGCCACCGGGTTAACCGAAATGATCATGGCATTTTCGTCAAAACCGATAATTCCGTCTGTCACATTTTTCACAATGGTCTCAACCCGCAGCCGTTCATGCCTTAGCTTCGCCTGATTGGTATTTTCATAACTAAAAAGCTTCGCGGCCATCTGGTTAAAGGCCTCGGCCAGGTCCGAAAACTCATTCTTAGCCGTAAACAACAGCCGTTTATCGTAGTTTTTATTTGCAATTTCCTTTATCCCCGCGGCAAGCTCTTTAATGGGCCTGGTAATATAATCGGGAAATATGACCAGGAATAGAAAAACAATAAAGAAGCAAAGGGAAGTGATGAAAATAAAAATAAAGATGGCCGTGTTTGCTGTTTCGTTAGCTTTATTGTTTTTGTTCTCGATGGCTTGCATATTAACCTGCATGATCCCATACGACGACTTTTGCATTTTACCGCGTAACTGGGCGGCAAGCACCGGCTGGTTTAAGGCCTTGCTAAAACGCCTGAAATCGGCATAAAGCGTGTCGGCGAGCGCCTGTTCGCCCGGCTCAGTTATAGTAGCTTCCTCGGCCTTTATATTGTCTTCAATTGTTTTGAGCTGATCATTATCCGGAGTGCCGGATGCATCAAGCTGCTGGTTGATATTTTTGGTAAACACCAGCGAACTGTAATTCTCGCGTAAGATACCTTTCGCGTCTGCCGAAAGCCGGTATATGTAATATGCCGCAAGCCCCGCGTTTAATAACGAGATCAGAAAAAGAAAACCAATTCCGGCCCGCAAATTATTCTTAATATTCATACCGGTTATCGATGGTTAAGTTTTTATCGGTGGCAAAAGTTCAGTTTAAATATCGAAAATGAGCGACTGGTAAATCATGCTTTAATTTATATGGATTTACAAGTAACATGCCACATCGCCGACAAAACATATTTGCGACTGTAATATATTGACCGTAAGTAAATTACTTGTAGCGGCCGGGTTCCTGTCGGGGCGCTATTTTTTCCAATTCGGCAATCGAACCATTCATTTTGACAAAATTTTATAAAGGTGATTAAAATATCTTAACCTGATCTTGCATTTTTTGCCATTTTGATAAAAAACCCTATCAAAATGATTATATTTTATCAGTATGAAAATTTAGGCAAATTGGCCAATAGCTTCAAAATCCGGTTTAAAGGCAGTATTTTGAAATCAGGCACATTTTTGGCATGCAGTTTTCCACTGGCGCATCGATGTTAAAACATAAAGCATAGAGATACCCCGTTAAAAAAACCGAATACACGATATGCAATCGACTATACTTATTGTTGAAGATGAGAATAAATTTGGGGGGCTGTTATCAAGAATTATAGAGGCCGAAGGGTATAATGTATTGCAGGCACAGTCAGCCAGGTCGGGCTTAAAAATCCTCGAAAATGAAGATGTTAGGGTAGTGATCAGCGATGTAAAGCTGCCGGACGCAAATGGCGTCGACCTGGTAAAACGTATCAAGGAATTACATCCCTGTGTCGAAGTGATCAACCTTACTGCTTTCGGTTCGATAAAAGATAGCGTGAAAGCGATGAAAAACGGAGCCTTCGACTATATTATGAAGGGCGACGATAACGATCGCATTATTCCGATTGTAAACAAGGCTGTTGAAAAAGCCAATTTACAATTCCAGGTCAGCAAGCTGGAAAAAAAATTAAACCAGCACTATTCATTTACTGATATACTCGGAAAATCTGCCGCCATTACCGGGGCCATTGATTTGGCAAAAAAAGTTGCGCACACCAATACTACCGTATTACTGTTAGGCGAAACCGGCACCGGTAAGGAAGTGTTTTCGCATGCGATACACCACGAGAGCGACCGCAGGAACAAACCTTTTATAGCGGTTAACTGCAGTTCATTTTCGAACGAATTGCTGAAGAGCGAGCTTTTTGGCCACGTAGCCGGATCGTTTACCGGTGCAACAAAAGATAAAAAAGGCTTGTTTGAGGAGGCTGATGGCGGCACGCTTTTTTTGGATGAAATCGGCGAAATGAACCTTGAACTGCAGGCCCGCTTATTGCGTGTTTTGGAAGACGGCACCTTTAACCGGGTTGGCGACTCAAAGCACACCAAAGTCAACGTGCGCATTTTAGCCGCCACAAACAAAGACCTCAAATACGAGGCTGAAAACAATAGATTCAGGCTCGATCTTTTTTATCGCCTGGCAGTATTTACCATCTATCTGCCGCCGCTCCGCGAACATAGGGAGGACATCGAAATCCTGGCCAGTCATTTCCTGAAGGAGTTTTCGGCAAAACTCAATAGTAAAGCAAAAAAAATGGACGAATCATTTTTAAAGGCTTTGAACCATAATCCGTGGAAGGGGAATATCCGGGAGCTGAGAAATGTAATGGAGAGGGCGGTGATTATTTCAAATAGTGATACGCTAACCGCTGACCTTTTGCAATTTGAGTTTTTTGCTGACAGCCCGTCGGATGGTCAGTCTACTTTAAACCTGGCCAGTATTGAAAGTCAATACATCCGCAAGGCGATGTCGCAATCCAAAGGCAACAAAACCGAAGCATCGCGGCTGCTCGGAATAGGCTTGTCCACACTTTACCGCAAAATTGAGGATTATAAATTGTAAGCCCCACTTCATTCGGTCATAAATCACTCAATTTTCATAAAAAGGATATAAAACCGGCTGTTTTGTTTTTGTAAATGAAAAATCAAGTCGGTTTTTCACTACAAACCCATTTGGTCGTAATGTTTTCTATGTCATTTTGAAAATCAAGCTGTTTAATTAAAGAATTAAATATTTTCGATATTCTATTTTGCAATTTTTTCATCACAATAGTGAATTTTTTTCAATTGAATTATCAAATTGATATGATTTTATAAATTTCGATAATTTTTTGACTCGTTTTTTCATTTTTTTATTATCAAAAGCATAAAATTGAGAGTTTTAATCTCGCTCTAATTTCAATTTTAATAATTTATCGATTTTTCAGCCCCAAAAAAGTCTGTAAAGCACTCTTTTCCTCCCATTGTGACAATTCAACTTTACCACTTTGATGTTATCGCCTAGCGAGTGTTGCCGGCCATTTTGATTAATAGGTTGATTGACAGTTTGTTATTTTTTTTTGAAGTCTATTGGCACCAAAGTGGCAAGGTGGCTAAACATTAAAATCAAATTAACAGATTATTATCTATCCAACCCTTTAAACGATTTGAAACATGAAAAAACTATTTACTTTCCTTCTTCTTCTAAGTAGTATTTTACGCGTATCAGCGCAGGCAAGCAGTCCAGTTATCAATATGATAAAGGCTGATAACGGCGCGAAAGCCAAATTAGATTCCACCCGAAAAGCAGATTCAATAAAAAAAGCCATGGACACGGCTGAGCCTTTGGGCTATGCCGACTTTAGTTGGGTTAACGGACAAAACCGTCAAACTTCAAAATTATTGGACAACGCTTACTTCACCGGTGATTTTACTTTCGACATGAACTATAGCCAGTCGAGCAATCACCCGAACGATGATTTGGTAACGGGGTCAACTGCTTTAGCGCGCGACAACGAGATTGACGTGTCAATGGTGGCTATCGGCGGCGATTTTCATTATGACAACGTGCGCGGCCGTATCATGACTCAATTTGGTACACGCTCCACAATAGTGCCGCGAAATGATTACAGCGGATACAAGGGTTTATATGACCTGCCGGATGCTTATCGTTATTTGAGCGAAGCTTATGGCGGTTATCATTTTAACACCTGGCATGGCATCAACGTCGATATGGGTATTTTCATGTCGTACATTGGTTTGTTTTCCTATAATAACTTTGAAAACTGGGCCTATCAGCCATCTTATACATCTGATAATACGCCATGGTTTTTTAATGGCATCCGGGTTCAGATGTTCCCTTCTGTAAAAACCAAAATCGAACTGTGGTTTATCAACGGATGGCAATCTTATGGCACGTTCAATAAAATGCCGGGCCTGGGCGGTGCATTAGTAACCCAACCCAACCAGCGCACTAAGTTTATATCCAATAACTATTTCGGAACAGATGTTGCCGGCGCACCGGGCGTGAAAAGGTACCATACCGACAACTCATTCGAATATTTATATTATGATGGAATCGATAAAAAAGGACCGGGGATTAAGCGTTTGGCATTCTCTGTAACTGCCGACTTTGGCGTTCAGAATGGTACCGCACCGGGGGGTGTCATTTATTCGCCTTTTGGCAAAAACGCATCAAACTTTATGAGTGCGATGGCATACGACAGGATGTTGTTTGGCGATGGCGCTAAATGGGGTTGGACAATAGGCGGCGGTGTTATGTCGAATCCAAGCCGTTATTTAGCATTAGTGCCTCCGGGACTGGCTACCGACTCGTTTTTGGCAGCATCGACTCCCGGTTCAAAAATGGCGGGCTGGGATGCCTCGACATCTTTCGACTATAATCCCAATCAATTCTTAACAGTTCGTTTAGAATTCGTGCACCGCTTTATGAATGTCCCTTATTTCAACGGCCCGGGTGGCGTTACCACAGGCCCGGGTGGAAATGGTTATCAAGCTAACCCGTCAACGAGCTACAATCCAAACTCATATATCCCGAACCCGCCAACTATCGTGAACGGACAGGGACAAACAGTAGCTAATCCAAATTTTATTCCTTTTGATTTGGTGAACGCTGAAAGCAGGGTTATCGTTGCTTTGATTGTTAGGTTTTAAGCATGTTGCGGGTAAGCATAGTACCCCTAATTTAATAGTATAGAAGGTTTAACAATTAATTTAATCAAAATGAAAACGCTAAAATTAATGATGATTGTACCGCTGATGGTGCTTTTTATGATGAGCGCTGCCGCGAAAAGCCAAACTATTGGACTTTACCTGACCGTCCAGGATTACCTGGGCCATAAATTAAGCTATACGGGCAGCAGCAAAATTAAAGTGAGCGGACTTTTTGGAAGCAACACAGTGGTTATAACACAGGACGGGAAAAAACAGGTACTCCCCAAAAGCGAAATATTTGGGTATAGCGAGGACGGTGCCGACTACCGCTTTTTTAATAATGAAGAGTACCACATCGTTTCGGCGAAGGGCTTGTTTATATACACCCACACAACCCTGGTACAGCAGGGTAAAGGACCAAAGCCAACTGAGCAATACTTTTTTAGCGCAAGCCTGGCCGACCCGATCCGGTCGCTCACTATTACAAATGTTCTGATCGTGTACGCAAATCATCCCGATTTCACCTATGCGGTTGAAGGCTTTTTCAAGAGCGACAATGATCTTGCGGCGTACGACACCTTCAACAAGCAATTTAAATTAGCCTTTTTGTATGCGCAGAAAGTAAACTAAAGACGCCTAAAAGCAAACCAAACCACCAAATTTTTTACTCACCCGATGCATTATGTTAAAACACGTAGTGCATTGGGTTTATTAAACGTAAATCATGCTTCTCAAATTTAGTTTGTCGAATTACAGGTCGTTTAAAGATGTTGCGACTTTGGATATGGAGGCCTGCTCGATAAAAGAGTATGCCGAAAATGTGTTCTCGTCGAAATACGGAAACCATCCGATCAGCATCCTTAAATCAATTTCGTTGCTGGGAGCCAACTCAGCAGGCAAAAGCAATTTGTTTAAAGGCTTTGAGCTAATGCGGCATATCGTAATCAACTCCGCAAAGGAATCGCAGCTTACTAAGACTTATGTTATCGAGCCCTTCAAACTAAATACCGAAACTGAGCACAAACCAGGTTTGTTTGAGTGTACGATGATGATAGATAATGTCATTTACAGGTACGGCTTTAAAATGGACAACAAAGAGGTACATGCCGAATGGCTTTATATGATTGTAAGGCGCCGGGAGGAAACCGTATTTGTAAGAACCAAAAACGAGTTTGAAATTGTAAAAAAGTTCCACACCGATTTAAAAAACAAGCTGACCCTGCTTACTGAACTAACACGCAGCGATGCGTTGTATCTTTCGGTATTGGCGCAATTTAATATCGATATGGCCGGCCAGATATGCAATTGGTTTGCAAAAAACATTATTTATGCCGACCCAAATCTTGACGATGCGCTTAGCTATACGGCTGAATTGCTAGCCGACCCTGTTTACAGCGCGTTGATGAATGAGATCATCGAGAAATCGGACCTTGGCTTTAGCAGCGTGGAACGACAGGTTGATAAACCATCCGGGCCAAATGGACTTAATAAAAACGCCAACGGAGCAACAAACCCATCCGCAAAAATCAAGCTAAGATCAAACCATATAAAATACGATTCAAAAAACCGAAAGACAGAGAAAATTTCATTGGAATTAACGAGAGATGAATCATCCGGCGCTCAGAAATTTATCGCGCTGCTCGGGCCGATGATCAAAGTATTAATGGATGGCGGGACATTCTGGATAGATGATTTTGATGCCAAAATTCATCCCTATATCATCACCATGGTAATGGATCTGTTCAACTCCGACAAGTACAACCAAAATGGGGCGCAACTGGTGTCCATTTCATACAACCAGCAAATACTGAAGAAATTGAGGAGAGACCAGATCGTTTTCCTGAATAAGGACATGTACGGGGCCTCATCACTATCGGCATTATACATTTATAACCCGCATGTACGGAGCAATGCAATATTTGATAAAGAATATCTTCAAGGGCAATATGGCGGTGTGCCTAATATCAGCGATGTTTTTCAGTTTGATCTTAAAGGCAAATTAAATAAAGCCGGCTTAGTGGCAATTAAAAACGGCCATAACGGCAGTATGTCAAATTAGTTATTAGCCCAAGGCTAAATGAATTAGCCGGCACCCTGCGTAAGGGGCAGAAACAACCACTAAAATTTCAGTGAAACCCCCGCCTCAACATAAAATATCGACGATTGGTCGGATAACCTTGCGGCAATGCTTTTTGGCAGCTGGTTTTGCACAATAGCATAGGTTGGCACCAGCTGGAAGATAAGATGCCCGGTTTTATACTCAACGGGGGCCGAAAGTTCATAGTCGAGTAACTCAGTTTGGCCAAGTTTGTTCAGGTAGGCGTTGATGACGGCGTTTTGAATCTTTGTACGCTTAACCGACTTGAAATGCTTTTTGGTTAAATAAGCATCATAAAAATTTTGCGTACCGATGTTGGCGGTAATGGTCGGCGAGATCAGCAGCACGTCCTCCGTGCCAAATATTCCCTTGTTAATGAAGTCGTGGGCGATGCCCGGCGCCAGCAGGAAATCATTGCTGACACCCTTTGTATTAAAGTTATAATCCAGGCTGATTGCAGGGGTGATGATGCCGGCAATGTCGTAATCAAAATCTGCATGGGCGGTACTGCTGATGGACGAGGCTATTTGCGTACTTGTTGGGCTGTAAAAGAGCTTGGTAAATGAAACGCCGCCTGAGAAATCATCGGTGATATCAAAATCGTACCCGGCGCCAAGGTCGCCGCCATCCAGTTTTTGTGTTGGCTTATTGGGAATGATGTACAAACTTGCCTGGAAATAAATGCCCTGCTTTAACGTGAATTTAACCTGCGGGGCAATAACCGGGGTGGTTACGGTATCGGCCCGGCCCAGGTAAACATTATTGCTGATATAGGTTACCCCGAATTTGAACGAGGAGGAGGCTTCGGCTTTGTCGCTTTTTTCATCGGCGGTAGTTTTGTCGTCGGGGCCTGGCATAGTCCCGGTTTGGCAAAATGCGCTAAGCGTTATAAGCGAAAGAAAAATTGGAAGTAATAAGCTAAGTAGGGGTTTGCGCATATTTATTTGTATTAATAATTAATTTGTTGTTTATTAATAATTAAATTATTCGATATTATTTGACAATAAAGATAGCTATTGGTTTAATGTTAAGAATATTAAAAAAAATATTAGAGTTGATTAAACCATTTATTTTATCTTCAGTCATATGTAACAAACATAAAACAAATTGATTAAACAGTTATGAAAAAGACTTTACTTATGATTGTTGCGGTTTGCTTCGCAGCCGTGGCTTTCGCCCAAACCACCCCTTCAACAACAACGGCTACCCCGCCCGCTAAAACGCCCGAAGAAAAAGCCCAAATGAAGGACATGCGTAAGGACATTCGTGCTTATGACAACGAAAAAGCTGCCGCTAAAAAAGAAATCAAAAAAGGCGACATGGCTGCTGCAAAGGCTGACATTACCGCTGCAAAAGCTGACAAAGCTGATATTAAGGCCGACAGAAAGGAATTAAAAAGCGAAGGCGTTAAGCATCCTGAAAAAACAGCCATTAAACAAGTAAAGAAAGCTGATGAAGCCGACGTGAAAGCAGACCTTAAGGATATTAAAGCTGACAAGACTGCCGAGAAAGCCGATGTAAAAGACGGCAACACTGCCGGTGCAGCGACTGAAAAGGCTGAATTGAAAGCAGACAAAAAAGATTTAAAGAAAGATGTTCGCGAAGCTAAGCGGGATGGTATTAAACACCCGATCCGCAGAGCATAATTTGCCCCCCTGTACTATCTTAAATATATATCAAATCAAAGGGTTGCCCTCCCGGGCGGCCTTTTTTTATTTGTTTTTGTTTAAGCGGCTGCGGTAATTGCGGGCAAAAATTAAACCGAGCGCGGCGCCAACGCCCATTCCAATCGCCAGGCTATTCACCGCCAGCCCGATGCCCGCGCCGACCGCAATACCTGCTGTGTAAAATAGTAAGGTGCTTTTATGCATGGTCGGGATAAATTGATCGCCCCGTTAAAGGTACGGCAGCCCAAATCGGCTGCGGCTTAAAGGTAAGTTAAAATCATCAATAACATTAACTGCCGCGTTTTAAACATTCGGGTATTAAAATGCACCTCATCGAACCGTAATTTTTCGTTCCGTCCCCGGTCAGCTCCCCCAATTCGGACTAAAAAAGCTACTTTTGCGGAAATTTTTAGCGGGATGAGCAAAGTTAAAGTAGGCCTGGTACAAATGACCTGTACCGCCGGTAAACAGGAAAATTTGGATAAGGCGATTGCCCGGGTGAAGGAAGCCGCCAAAAGCGGCGCGCAGATCATTTGCCTGCAGGAATTGTTTACGTCGTTATATTTTTGCGATATTGAGGATTATGACAATTTTAAACTCGCTGAGGCTGTCCCCGGGCCATCAACGGAAACTTTATCGGTAGTTGCTAAGGAATTAAACGTAGTTATTATTGCCTCGCTGTTTGAAAAAAGGGCGCAGGGCGTTTACCATAACACCACCGCGGTTTTGGATGCCGATGGCGCGTATTTAGGCAAATACCGCAAAATGCACATCCCGGATGATCCCGGCTTTTACGAAAAATTTTACTTTACCCCCGGCGACCTGGGCTACAAAGTTTTCAAAACCAAATATGCCACCATCGGCGTGCTGATCTGCTGGGACCAATGGTATCCCGAAGCCGCCCGCATTACCTCGCTGATGGGCGCCGAAATACTATTTTACCCTACCGCCATCGGCTGGGCAGTTACGCAGGACGAAAAAACGAATATTGAACAATACAATGCCTGGCAAACCATTCAGCGCTCGCATGCTGTAGCAAATGGCGTGCACGTGGTGAGCGTAAACCGTGCCGGCGAAGAAGCAGGGTTGAAATTTTGGGGCGGATCATTTTTTTCGAACCCTTTCGGAACCGTTCTTTATCAATCGCCGCACGATGCCGAAGATATCGCCGTACAGGAACTTGATTTGGACAAGTCGGATTACTACAGAAGCCACTGGCCGTTTTTGAGGGATAGGAGGATTGATTCTTATCAGCCCATAACCAAGCGCTTTATCGACGAGGAATAGTCTGAACCTTGATTTGCTTGATTTAAGGATTTCTTGATTTGATTTATGATGTATAAGGAGTTAACCGAGAAAATTATCGGATGTGCCATGAAAGTTCATAGCACGTTGGGAAACGGTTTTCAGGAAGTGATCTATCAGCGTGCATTGGCAATTGAAATGCGGAAGGCCGGGTTAGTGTAGACAAGGGAAATGGAAATGAACATCTGCTACGACGACGAGGCGATCGGTACTAGGAGGGTAGATTTTTTTGTGTAAAATGTAATTATGGTTGAGTTGAAGGCGATCATTTTACTGGAGGAAGTGCATTTGGCCCAGGCAATGAATTACGTTGAGGCATATAAAATGGAAATAGGTTTATTGTTGAATTTTGGATCGAAAAGTCTCCAGTTTAAACGCGTTCACAACAATAAACTCATCAAGTAATCCAAAAATCAAGCAAATCATGGTTCAGACAACCACGCCGGCACAGGCCGGCTTCCACTTCCCCGCCGAATGGCACCCTCACACCGCCACCTGGCTCAGCTGGCCGCATAAGGAGGAATCCTGGCCGGGGAGGATAGAGATGATCTATCCACAGTATTGCGAGTTTATCAAAATATTGACGGAGGGTGAGCTGGTGCGAATAAACGTAGCCGATGAACAAATGAAATCGTTTGCAAAGCAGCAACTAACGGCCGCCGGCGTAGATTTGGCTAAAGTTGAGTTTTTTGACTTCCCAACAAACGATGCCTGGTGCCGCGACCACGGCCCTGCATTTCTAATCAACCCGAAAACAAAGGAAAAAGCTATTGTCGACTGGGGTTACAACGCCTGGGGCAATAAATATCCCCCGTATGACCTGGATGACGTGATCCCTACAAAAATTGCGGAACATTTTGGGTTGACGGTTTACCATCCCGGTATAGTGATGGAGGGCGGTTCCGTTGATTTTAACGGAAAGGGCACGCTGATCACCTCAAGGTCCTGTTTGCTTAATAAAAACCGTAACCCGCATTTAAACCAGCAGCAGATTGAAGCTTACCTGCAAAATTATTATGGTGTTGAACAGGTTTTGTGGATTAATGAAGGTATTGTGGGCGATGATACCGACGGCCATATCGATGACACCGTTCGTTTTGTAAATGAAGATACGGTCGTGACAGTCATTGAGGAGGATAAGAACGACGAAAACTACCCCATTCTTCAGGAAAACCTGGAAATGCTTAAAACCATGCGCCTGACCAACGGCAAACAGCTAAATATCATTGAATTGCCCATGCCTGACGCTGCGTTTTACCACGGCCAGCGTTTGCCCGAATCATATGCCAATTTTTATATTGCCAATGCGGTTGTGGTGATGCCAACCTACCGCTGCGCTAACGACCAGAAGGCGCTGGATATTTTGCAGCAATGCTTCCCCGACAGAAAAGTTGTGGGTATCGATTCAACCGATATTATCTGGGGCCTGGGCAGTTTTCATTGCCTCAGCCAGCAGGAGCCTGCGGTATAACCGGAATTTACCGGATATTAGCCCGCGGCCTGCCAGTGTTCAAGTGTTCACGCGAGTTGAAAATTGAACACTTTGAACACTTTGAACACCTTGCGCAAAATATCAATTAATTGATAATAAGATAGTTAACTAAATTACAAAAAAACGTTCATCGAAAATTCCTGCCGGAAAGCGTTCATTTTTGAACACGCAATGAACGCCTGAACGGGTGTCTATCCCTGAAAAAAGTTGACACTTTTGATAGCTCATCCTCCCATTGCTTCCCGCACATTAGTTTAATTCGATCCAATTCGTGAAATTCGAGTCAATCCAAACGCTCACGAAACACCTTCAACCGCTTTCAAAACATTGACGAAACGGATACAAACGGCATCGAAAAAATTTCTTCGCTGCCAAAAAGCGTTCATTTTTGAACACCAGAATGAACATTGAAAATTGTATAAAATTTGGAGAAATCGCAATTTTGACAGGACCAAACACAACATTTATCCAGAATTTATTTTTAACTATACCAAAAATATAATCGCTATGAAACCAATTATCAAGTCTTTTTGTGCGCTCACATTGTTCGCAGCTTTTTTTGCCGCAAGGCACGTTTATGCCCAGGACAAAACCGGCTTCCACGTTTTAGCTGATTTCCCGATCCACAGCACCGGGGGATGGGACTATATCACTGCTGACGGCGCCGCCAAACGGGTGTATGTTTCGCATGGTAACCAGGTAAACGTGCTGGATGCTGCAAGCGGCGACTCGCTGGGTTATATCCCGAATACCCAGGGTGTACATGGCATAGCCATCGCCACCGAATTTAACAAAGGCTATATCAGCTGCGGCAGGGCCAATGCCATCACTGTTTTCGACCTGAAAACCTTTCAGACATTAAAAACAGTTACCGCAGGCACTAACCCGGATGCTATCTGTTATGATGATTTTGCTAAAAAGATTTATGCCTTTGATGGCCGCAGCCAGGATGCCACTGTTGTCGACGTTGCAACCGATGCGGTTGTAGCTACCATCCCTTTGGGCGGCAAACCTGAAACGGGGGTATCCGACGGCAAGGGTCACGTATTTGTGAACATTGAGGACACCGGCGAAGAAGTTGAAATCGACGCTACGACCTTTAAAATATTAAACCGCTGGAAACTTACCGGCGGCGAGGAACCATCCGGCCTGGCAATGGACCGGGCAACTGACAGGCTGTTTATCGGCTGCGGCGGTAACCAGAAGATGATCGTGCTGGATGCCACTAACGGTAATATATTAGGCGCCTTCCCCATCGGCCGCTGCGATGGAACAGGCTTCGACCCGGGGCTTAAACTGGCCTACAGTTCCAACGGTGAAGGTACGGTTACCGTGGTACGCGAAATTGATGCCAACCACTTCGAACTGGTTGAAAACATCACCACCGAACCCGGCGCAAGAACCATCGGCGTCGACGTAGTGACACACAAGCTATATTTGCCTACCGCCCAAATGAAGCCGGCGCCGGCGGCAACAACTGATAACCCACGCCCGCGGCCGCAGCAAATACCCGGCACGTTCCACGTGGTAGTGGTAGGGAAATGATTTTTTAGGTGAAAGGATAAAGGCTGATTTTTAGGTGAAAGGCAAAAGGTAAAAGGCGAAAGGTTGATGGGGTATTTATTCTCCCCTCTTTCTTTCACCTTTTACCTTCCCCTCCAAATCCGTATTTTAGTTGCTCAAACCATCCCGTGGACGAGCAAGCCCTCCAATACCGTACACCTGCACAATACCGGCTAAGCGCTGCGGTCTTCTTTTTTATTTCGGGTTTTGGGTACACAACCTGGACGTCGCGGATCCCCACCATCCAAAAACACCTTCATTTGGACAATGGCCAATTGGGCACGGCTTTACTGGCGCTGCCAGTGGGGCTCATGCTCACCATGCCATTCACCAAATGGTTGTTAACGCGATATAGCAGCCGGGTGGTGATGCTTGCCGGCACGCTGTTCTTAAGTGTTATTTTGATATTGATAGGGTTTGTGGTTAGCTTTTGGCAACTGCTGGTATTGTTGCTTTTCTTCGGTTCAGCGCGCAATTTGATGACGCTTTCTATAAACACACAGGGCGTTACTGTCCAGGCGTTGTACCCAAAATCCATTATGGCAGCATTTCACGGTATTTGGAGCATGGCCTGCTTTGCCGGCGCAGGCGTTAGCGTGATCGTTGTGTACTTTAATGTATCGCCGGCTTACCACTTTGCAGTTGTCAGTGTGTTGCTTGCTGCGCTTAGCCTCTATTTTATCGGAGATACGATAATACAGCAGCCCGATCCCGGGCAAACAATAAAGGAAGAGTTAAAATTGCCCTGGTGGAGTCGGGCATACGCCTTGCCCGACAAATACCTGTTAAAATTTGCGCTCATCTGCTTCGCCTGTATGGCCTGCGAAAATACCATGTATGACTGGAGCGCTAATTATTTTAAAATACAGGTTAACCCGGATAAAACCATGTACACGGCTGCCCTTGAGGTGTTCCTTACGGCAGTTACTGTCGGCCGCTTTCTCGGCGACAGGATCGTCAACAATATCGGCATTAAAAAAGTGCTCAGGTTCAGCGGGGTCCTAATTTTCTGTGGCCTGGCAATCACCGTGTTGCTGCCCTACATAGTCACTGTGGCCATCGGCTATGTACTGGTGGG
>DASRTD010000053.1:0-8819 GCA_035656115.1 Mucilaginibacter sp. | reverse complement strand
GCATCCCGCTCAACTCCCAACCAACATCAGCCCGCACCTTTTCCAAAACTTTTAAACATTTCCCCAAACGACAAAAAATCTACCGAAATATAATTAGGTTTGGTCTTCCTTAATTTTAAATCAAAAAAAATATGAGAAACCTGACTATTAACTTCGGCAACGCACTCAGCATCGACAGAAACGTCCTGATCTATCGAAAAGGGCGTGAGGGGTACGGCCTGATGTTTAACCTGGTGTGGCGCAAAATAACCGTTCCGCATAACAGTGTCACCCCCTTTACCTGGGACGAGCGCTATTGCTTTTGTATTGGTAAAAACCATGGCAATACTCATTTTGACACCCTCGCCGGCAGGGAGGCAAGGCCGGGTGATCAGGTGATGATAGATGTTGATCACTACTCGTCGGAAATGACCTTTGGGCACCTTACACCCAATGATCGCAGTAATGAGTTCATAATTACCACGGGCATGTTTAATCCCATGGGCGGCTCAAATGATAACTGCGTCGGATTGGGTATCGACAACAAATTATTTAATGTCGCGGTATCGATACGGCCCGCTACGAATTACGTATTTGCCCCGCTGGCCGATTACTACATATTTGCAACGGATGAATACAACGAAGGCGATTTGCTGACCGCTGAAATAGAAGAAAGGGCCAAAAAGCTCGAATTCTCTGCAAACGGTATAATAGATATTCAAATTACATAATGAAAATGCGTGGCTGATAAAGCCGGCATAGTGCATCATCACCCGCTGATTTAGTTGCCACGATGCCTGTTTTACGGGTAGCACCTGTTTGAATTACTTAATTTTTTGTTTGATTGTTGTTAACGGCGGACTTGCATTCACGCTAACTTAGTTTCGCCGAAAAAACGAAACAATGCCGGAGCATTGTGCTTATCTTTATTAACAATAATTACCAAAAACTTATGGAAATCATCAGGATAGGCTCACAGCCATCAGGAAAAGGCCCGGCCGAATATTTTACCGGCACCGTCCGCGTCGACCCGCTTTTCAACCCGCCCGAACCGGCCCGTGTGGCCATGGCGCATGTTACTTTTGAGCCCGGTGCACGCACCGCCTGGCATACCCATCCCTTCGGGCAAACACTTATTATTACCGCTGGCAGCGGCTGGGTGCAGCGCGAAGGCGGCCAGAGGGAAAACATCTATCCCGGCGACGTAGTGTACTTTTTGCCTGGCGAAAAACACTGGCACGGCGCTACCGCTACTACAGCCATGAGCCATATCGCTGTACAGGAAAAATTGAACGGTTCGCCGGTGGATTGGATGGAACAGGTAACCGATGAACAATACGGTAAATAATTAAGGGGGGAAAGATCGAATGCCACACATACATGTAAAAATTGCCGGTAAAACTGAAGCGGAAAAGATCAAGATTGCTGAGGAGATTACCAAAGCGGTGATCAATGCGGTGCAGGCCAAAGAAGCCAATATCACCGTAAGCATCGAGGATATTGATAAGGGGGATTGGGTTGAAAAAGTTTACAAACCTGACATCCTGGGTCATTGGGATATGCTTTACAAAAAGCCGGGGTATAATCCCCTGTAAAATCACAAAACAGCAAATAAAATAATGAAAGCGAAAATCACCATAGCCCTATTCATCATGACCGTACTTATGTACACCAGCGCACACGCCCAGCAAAAAAACCAGGTAGTAAGGCTGGCGAAGATCCAGGTTAACCCCGCTCGGCTGGAAAGTTATAAAGCGGCGCTCAAAGAAGGAATTGAAACAGCAGTGCGCCTGGAACCCGGCGTGCTGACTTATTATGCCGTGGCTGATAAGAATGATCCCTCGCATATCACCATTCTCGAAATTTATGCGGATTCGGCTGCATATCAATCGCATATCGAAACGCCGCATTTCAAAAAATATAAAAATGCGGTAAAGGATATGGTTAAATCGCTGGAACTGGTGGATGTAAACTTGATTGCGGTTGCGACGAAGCAAACGGAATGACCCGATCCGCTCTCTTCTTGTAGCAGGCCATCCAGTTACTGGTACCTGCTACAAGAGGGCGTCAATCTAAAATTTCGGGAATTATTTATTTGCCTACGCGCGCAGCCAATTGTGCGGGATATCGCTCGCCCTGTATAGTGATCTCCGATGCAGCGCTTTCAATCGCATCAAGGTCTTGTTTGGTCAGCTCAACATTAACCGCCCCAAGGTTTTCTTCCAGGCGATGGATCTTGGTTGTTCCGGGTATCGGGGCAATCCACGGTTTTTGGGCCAGCAGCCAGGCAAGCGCAATTTGAGCCGGAGTGGCATTTTTTTGCTGCGCGATTGTGCCCATCAGGTCAACCATTGCCTGGTTCGCCTTGCGCGCTTCCGGTGTAAAACGCGGAACGATATTGCGGAAGTCGGTGGCGTCGAACTGCGTATTTTCATTGATGGCGCCGGTCAAAAAGCCTTTGCCAAGCGGACTGAACGGTACGAAACCGATACCCAATTCTTCCAGCAGCGGGATGATCTCTTTTTCAGGCTCTCTCCACCACAACGAATATTCGCTTTGTAATGCGGCCACAGGCTGTACCGCATGTGCTTTGCGGATGGACTGTACCCCTGCTTCCGACATACCGAAATGCTTTACTTTGCCTTCGGCGATCAGGTCCTTCACCGTTCCGGCTACATCCTCCATCGGCACATTAGTGTCCACACGATGCTGATAAAACAGGTCGATGCGGTCGGTCTTAAGCCGTTGCAATGCTTCGTCAGCTACAATCCTTATTCGCTCGGGGCTGCTGTCCTGCCCTATCCTGGCGTTTCCATCCTGAAAACCGAATTTGGTGGCGATAACCACCTCGTCCCGGAATGGCGCAAGGGCCTCGCCTAAAAGTTTTTCGTTCTCAAAAGGGCCATAAGCCTCCGCGGTGTCAAAAAAAGTAACGCCGAGTTCAAATGCCCGCCGGATAAGCTTTATGGCATCCTGTTTGTCGGCAGCCGGGCCGTAGCCAAAGCTTAAGCCCATGCAACCCAGCCCGATAGCCGAAACTTCGAGGCCGCTGTTTCCTAATTTTCTCTTTTCCATTGTTTGTTTTTCGATATTTGAGGAATAGTTGATTAACAAAGCTAATGGCATTTTTAATCAACGGCACAAAATTAGGGCAACCCCGGCGCACTCGTTAACGATAATCAAACAAAAAAGTAAGAAAATCAAACAAGCTTCAACCGTTCCGATTTGGGGACCGCGCCCGTCATTCGTTTAAAGTAGTTGTTAAAATAGGTAGGGTATTCAAAGCCCAGGGCGTAGGCAATTTCGCTGATGCTCCAGTCGGTATGCTGCAACAAGGCCTTTGCTTCGCTTACCAGCCTGTCGGCTATGTGCGCGGTAGTAGGCTTGCCGGTCACTTCCTTAACCGATCGGTTCAGATGGTTAACATGCACCGATAAATTCCGGGCATAATCCTGTGCGGTTTTCAGCCTCAACGGCCGTTCGGTACTCTCTATCGGGAACTGCCTTTCCAGGAGTTCAAGAAACAATGAAGCAATCCGGGCCGAAGCGTTTTTATGCCTGGAATAATTTTCCAGTGGCTGCATTTTTAATGCCTCGTGAATAACCAGGTTTATATAGTTGCGGATCAGGTCGTTCTTGTAAATATAATCGCTGCTTTGCTCCGCCAGCATTTTTATAAATGTAGCGTCGATCTCTTCTTTTTGCTCATCGCTTACCGAGAAAACCGGGTTTCCCCCAATTTTAAACAGCGGTGATTCCTGCAGGCTTTGTGTGCGTTCGGTGGCAGTTAAAAAACCTTCGGTAAAAAGACATGCATAGCCGGTTTGTTTTTCGGAAAGCAGTTCAAAAGAATAAGGGACACGCGGATTGGCAAAGAACAGGGAGGTGCCATTTAGCTCGATACTTTTGTCGGCATAATGCACAATGCCCTTGCAGGTAAGTAAGGCCACCTTGTAAAAGTCGCGGCGGTTATATTTGGGGATCCTGCTGGCGTAGTTCTCTATCTCGTAAACATTAAAGCCCTTCAGCTTCAGGTCTGCCATATCACAGACAGACAAACTTTCATTGTTTTCCATACCACAAAGTTAAGAAAATCAAATAATATTTAGTCCGAAAGTCGGGAAAGACAGAAAATTGTAAATTGGCAATTGACTAGTCCGAAAGAAAAAAGATCGGGATGTAGCCTGGACACCATCCCACTGAACTACCATTCCTGACTTTTCCGTCTTTCGGACTTTCGGACTTTCCGGACTTTCGGACTTCTTAAAACGGCATCCCTATACCAAAGTTCAGCTGCATAAAATTATAGGGGTCGTTACTATTATTAAATTGGTAAGCCGTTTTAAACGGTCCTTTATAAAACAATTCATCAAAATGATTGATGAGCACCCACTGCTGTGAGCCGCTGAACTGCGGGTCTTTTAATTTAAAGGCAACATCCAGCCTGAATACAAAAAACGCAAGGTCGACCCTTAGGCCGGTGCCAAAATCGATGGCTGTTGCCGGCAATATATTGTTCAGCTTAAACTCAACATTAGGCGCGCCCTGTTGTGGCTGCAGCCGCCAGATATTCCCGGCGTCGACAAACAAAGCGCCCCGCAGTACCGAACCGAAAAAATCGTTCACCAGTTTATAGCGATACTCCAGGTTGGATACGATCCTGATCTCGCCAAACTGGTCGAGGTATTTTAACCGGGTGCGCAACGAGTCGCCTTTCGTAGGCGCTGTGGACGGACCGGCGGGCCCATAAAACAATGCCCGGTTAAACTGTCCCGGCCCCAGCGTACGCGGCAGCCAGGCCCGCATATCGTTAGCGCCGCCGGCATAAAAATTTTTTTCAAACACCAATCCACCAACATAGGTCGTGTCTTTAAACCTTAGCTGGTGACTGTTTCCGTAAGGTACGCCAATGCCTGGGTTGAGCCTGAATACAAATTGCCGCTCGCCGCCAAGGCTGCGGTACACGCGAAAATCGGCATCAACCTTGGCATACTGGGCAAAAGGGTGGCCAAAAATGGTGCGGCTGCCCAATGAATCCTTTGGGGTCTTTAAAATATTTGTCAAAATGGCCATAGAGTTACCGCCGACATCCATACTGCCCCGCAAATAAAGAAAGTCGGAATAAGTGTTCAGTTTGTTAGCGTTAAACTGGTAGGTATATTGGCTCGCGGTAACGTAAATGGTACGGCCAATGAGATAGCTGTAAGCAAAAAGGTCCTTCGACGCCAGCTCCTTTTGCGCAATCGGGTTGATCACCCCGCGTGAAAACTCCAGATCGATCGGTGTCACGGTATGGGTTTTTTGCGCTGTTTCGGCGAAATCGTAAGTGATAGAGTTGATAAAACTGGTCCGCTGCACCAAACCAAGCTCGTAAAACAGCTGGTAGTTGGTCGAAAATGTGGTGTGCGGCACGCCGTATTTTCCCAGTATCGGGAAATGCCATGGCGAAATTATTCTTGGGTATGTCAGGTTGGCGCCTACAGTGAGATCCTGGTTTTCTATGCCATATGGATTGGTCAGGCTGCTGCCGTTATTAAATAGCACGCTCCAGTTTAGCTTGATCTGCAATATCGCGGCATTTTTGAAAACATCGCGGTCCGTAAAAATATTGCCTAAATTGTAGCCATACTGACCTGAATTAAACAGGAACTCCGCTTCTACACGGTCCGACATTTGCTTCAATGGAATAATGTCGATCTTCGAATTGAGCCGGTTTGTACTATCGGGCAGCTTGGTGTAAGCCGGGTTGGGCACATTTCTGAAGATATTCAGTTCCGACAATCGTGAAGTAGTGAGCGTCTGCCTGTCAATGTCGTACAATTGCCCTTTGCGCTGAAAAACATAGTCGATAACTGTCCGGGGCTCAAATTTATGGGAGTAGTCGACATAACGAAATTGCGAATCGACCTGCAGCGTGTCAGCATGCCCATCAGTGTGGCCATCGCTTGTGGCTACCGTTATCAGGGTATTATTGATTCTGTAGATCGGGTGGGCCGATTTACCTTCCGGGTTGGCGACGATCATCTTAATATCTACAACACTGCTTTTAAAATTGGTGTCGCACACGAAATTGATATACTGGCGGTAAAAATCAAAATAGCCATTGCGCTTCATCACCTGGAAAAACTCATCCCTGTCATAAGCCAGGCTGTCAGCGTCAAATCTTCCGCCCGGCTCAACGTGCGAAAAACGTCTGCGGTTAACCAGGAACAGGCCCTCTACCTTTTTGTCGGCAATGCTATCCTGTATCCTTCTGATCCGGAACAGCGGGCCTTCTACCGCGGCAAATATCAGTTCGGCCTTTTTATTTTTAACCTTGATGGTGTCGCTCACCTTTGCTTTTAAATAGCCTTTGGTTTGCAGGAACCGCTCGATCTGCGAACGCGAAAACTCAACCAGGGGGCTGTCCAGTATGGCCGGCGGATCACCGATATCCCTTTTTCCGTTTTTGCTGAACAGGTAATAAAACTGCAGGTTGATCACATTATTGGGTTGCTGTTCCTTGTCGACGAAATTTACGGCCGCCTCGGTAAATTCTTTATCAACGCCCTTTATGGTTATTTTACGGACCAGCGACTGGTCATCCTTTAAACGACGGGTTAAACTACAGCCTGAAATCAGAAAGAGCAGAAGAATACTTAATATTGTAAATCGGCAAACACCGCTTTTTGAATATGCTTTCAAAATCTCAAATCAGTTTACTAAAATCATTGCAACATAAAAAAGACCGGCTTCAGCACGGTTTGTTTTTGGTTGAAGGCCAAAAATCAGTCATCGAATTTATCAATTCCCCCTACCAGGCCGAAGCCATATATCACACAACCTCTTTCGATCCAAAAATGCTGAAATTATCCCGGAAAATAAACTTAACTGAAATTTCCGCTAACGATTTGGAAAAGATCAGCAGTTTAAAAACGCCGCAGGATATTGTTGCCCTTATAAAAATACCTTCATGGCCCGCAATGAGTAACGCACAACTTGGCCAAAAGTTCACCATCGTTTTAGATGGTTTGCAGGACCCCGGCAATATGGGCACCATTATCCGTACGGCTGACTGGTTTGGTATCGGCCATATTATTTGCTCAAACGATACGGTCGACGTTTACAATCCCAAAGTAGTGCAGGCAAGTATGGGTTCGCTTGCGCGGGTAAAGGTTTTTTATGCCGATTTGGCTGCCATTCTGCCGCAAATTAAGCTCCCCATCTTCGGCGCCATGTTAAACGGCGACAATATTTACCAGACAGATTTCGGCAACGAAGGTTTAATACTACTGGGCAACGAAGGAAACGGCGTACGGCCGGAAATTGAGCGGCTGATCACTAAGGCCGTAACCATTCCGCGCATCGGCCATGCGGAATCACTGAACGTTGGCGTTGCAAATGCGATTTTTTGTTCGGAGATCAGCAGAAATAGAAATAATAAACTTGCCGGTCATTAAATAAATTGCTATTTTTGCAACCTTGAAAAATGGTCGGGTGGCCGAGTGGCTAGGCAGAGGTCTGCAAAACCTTTTACAGCGGTTCGAATCCGCTCCCGACCTCGAGAATTAAAAACATTAAAATTATAGCATCATGGGCGTTACCCGTTTAAAAAGAAAAGACAGGAAAAACAAGACTACTTCGCGTTTGGAAGTGCAATTTTTAAAGCTGGCCACTAACCTGGAGTCCGGCAGCCGTTCTGCTGAGCCAAAAAATAGCCAGGTAGCAAAAAACAACGAAGCTTTGTTAAAAGCTGCTGCTGCGAAATAATAAATCACTGTCGGATTGCCGGGTCTTCCGGATAGAAGGCTTTAGGTTGATAAAATATAACAAGTCCTGCCGGCTGGTGTCGGCAGGATTTTTTTATTGCCTTTATTTCCTGGCAGAACTTACCTCTCTAAATCCGATCAACTCTTCCCAGCGAGCCCCAGCCGGCCGATAATACACCAAAAGCTGGTATTTGTTCTCCGTTTCAAAGTGGCTGCCTTCCAGCGCTATATCATCCTGTTTCCCGGCCTTATCAACCCAAACATACGTATAGTCGTAAACACCCTGTTTTAAAAATAAAGCGATCGCGAATTTGTTGTTCCGGGCATCGTACTGCATTTTGCTGTTCTCGTCCAGTCTATAATCGTTAAAGCGGCCTACCAGGTACGGTGTGCCATCATCCGGCGATCGTTTGGTCCCCAATGTAAAAAATAGGTGCGCATAATCGGCATCGGTGCGGGGGTCGGTGCCGTCCTGGTTTAAAATATAAAAAGCGCCGTCAAGATCGTACTGAAAACTGTATTGCGTATCGCCCAAATCGGGGTCGGTGAGCATCACAATGGCATTGGCTGTGTCTTTTACGATCTTAAGGATACGCTCGGAGTTCAATTTCAAACTGCGTGTATCAAAATGCCTGAATTCATTACCTGCCGCGAAATTATTTTGAGCAGGATCAGTAAATAGCAGCTGCGTACCGTTTATATAGGTTGGCTCGGTATTCATGGTTCCTGTTTCGCTTCGAGCGTTTTGCATGATGAAGGTACGGAGTTCTGCTGAAGGGTTTTGTACCCTTAAGGCCCCGTAGTTAAGGGTAAAATTGATCTTTTGATCAGTCTCCCTCAGCGAATTGTCATTGGGTGGCACAATCTCGGCAGTTATGCCGATCTTTTGGCTAAGCACGTACATTCTCCGTGTCAGTACCAGTTTCGATTGATCGCCGTCTTCGTAAACCTTCAGCACATAGTTTCCCGGTATTTTAGGCGCGATATTCTCATTCGGCAAAGTGAGCTCGTAATGCGTGTACTTTTGTATCGTCCCGAGCGAATAGGTATAACTAGTGATCTTATCCTCCTGGTAGCCTTTCAGGTATTCGG
>DASRTD010000052.1:0-12104 GCA_035656115.1 Mucilaginibacter sp. | reverse complement strand
TGTGATATCGGCGTTCATACAAATAACTTGAGATAGCTTGTTTTGACTTTTTCCGCAATAGTTCCCCCTTTAGGGGGTTAAGGGGGTCAGAGTTTATATCTCCCTGCCAGGATCCCAGTTCTCCAGGTAGTCAGCTACCCTGCGCACAAAAGAACCGCCCAAAGCGCCGTCCACTACCCTATGGTCATATGACAGCGACAGGAACATCATGTGCCGGATGCCGATCATATCACCCTGCAGGGTTTCAATTACGGCCGGTTTCTTCCGGATAGCCCCTACCGCTAATATCGCTACCTGGGGCTGGTTGATAATCGGCGTACCCATTACGTTGCCGAACGATCCAACATTAGTTATCGTGAATGTACCGCCCTGGGTATCATCGGGTTTCAGTTTGCCAATGCGGGCACGGCCAGCCAGGTCGTTTACAGCTTTGGTAAGGCCGATCAGGTTTAACTCGTCGGCGCGTTTAATAACCGGAACGATCAGGTTGCCGCTTGGCAGGGCGGTGGCCATACTGATATTAATATCTCTTTTTTTGATGATCTGCGTACCATTTACCTGTACATTGATCATCGGCATATCTTTTATCGATCGTACTACAGCTTCAATGAACAGTGGTGTAAAGGTGATCTTCTCGCCTTCGCGTTTTTCAAATGCGCCTTTTATTTTTTCACGCCATAATACCAGGTTAGTAACGTCCGCTTCAACAAACGAAGTTACATGTGGCGAGGTATGCTTGCTCATCACCATGTGGTCGGCAATCAGGCGGCGCATCCGGTCCATCTCGATGATCTCATCACCCCCCGACATAGATGTGGCAGGCTTCGGACTTTCCGCCGCCACTCCCGGCGCCTCAACTACCTGCCCGGCTGCCGGCGTTTCTCTAACAGGTTCGGGCTCTGGCGTTTCAGCAACCGGCTCCGGTTTTGGCGCCTCAACTACCTGTTCCCCGGTAACGGCAACCGGCTCCGGTATTTCTTCAATCGCCGGCTCTGGTTCTTTAACCGGTTCGGGGGCTGTCCGTGATTCACTTATCTCAGGCCAGGTCTCTTCTTCAATCGGCGTCCCCGGGGTTGTTGGTGCGGGCTCTGCTGCGGGCACCTCAGTAACAGACTGATACCTGTTCTGAATATAATTTAAAAGATCGTCCTTAGTTAAACGGCCTTCGGCACCGCTACCAGGTATTTTATCCAGTTCGGCATTTCCGATTCCTTCCTGCGCGGCGATGTTTTTAACCAGCGGCGAGTAAAAACGACCCTCTCCCTTCGGCGCTTCTTCTTCATTTGACGTGTGGCGGTCCTGTATCTGTTCAACGTAAGGTACTGGCGCGGCAACGTCTTCCCGCTGCTCTGCAAATACCGGTTGTTTGGCTTCAGTTGGTTCGGCCTTTTCCGGTTCGGGCGTTTCAAAAAAATGACGCTCGGGTTCAGCCGCAACAGCCGGGGTTTCAACCACCGATGGCGGTGCAAAAAAAGTTCGGGGGCTCCCGGCAACAGGCTCTTCGATGTGAAAAGTAGGCGCCGCAGCCGGAGGCGCCGGCGATGCGACAGTTTCTTTAACTTCTTCGGGTTCGGCGGTTTCAATAACAGCAATTACAGCACCTACCTGAACCACATCGTTTTCCTTACAAAGCTGTTCGAGCAACTTGCCCGAAACCGGTGAAGGTACGTCAGAGTCAACCTTATCCGTGGCAATTTCCATTACTGTTTCGTCAGCCTCAACCTGATCACCCGGACGTTTGGTCCACCTGATCACAGTCGCCTCTGCAACGCTTTCCCCCATTTTGGGCAGTAACAGTTTATATTTAGCCATGGACAATTTTAGAGTTGATGGCCAAAATTAGCGGATTTTCCGATTATTTTCCACTTTCGTTGATTAAAGTATTCAACATATTCAAAGCGGAAATCGCGCTTCTTTCAATGTTTTGAAGCCGTTTGTTACCAAATGTTAATTTCTTTGCGAAGATTTTGTTAACATTTGCCACCGCCACCCAAACGGTGCCTACGGGCTTTTCGGGCGTGCCGCCATCAGGCCCTGCAATGCCGGTTACGGCTATCGCATAATCTGAATTGAAACGCGTGAGCGCCCCGGCAACCATTTCTCTTACCGTCTCTTCGCTAACCGCCCCAAATTGCTCCAGGGTCTCTTTTTTTACACCGAGTATCGATTGTTTCAGCTCATTTGAATAGGTAACCCCGCCGCCCAAAAATACTTTTGACGAACCGGGATGCTGCGTGAACAGGTGCGAGATATAGCCCCCCGTACAACTTTCGGCAACCGACAAGGTTAAGCCTTTTTTCTCCATTGCATCCATGATGGCTTTTTCAATGGTAATATCCTTTTCAGCCACCACAACGTTTTTAACTCGCTCTACTATTTTGGCCGCGTACTTTCTTACCTCTTCTTTTAAGGCAGCCTCAGTCCCGCCATATCCGCTCAACCTCAGCCTCACCTGCCCCAGTTTTGGCAGGTAGGCTAATTTAATATGCGCGGGAAGCGAATCCTCGATGTCAGCTATTCGGTTGGCGAGATATGACTCACCTTCTCCGGCGGTAAGGATAGTATAATGAACTATGGCAGGAAGCTTAAAGGTTGATTTCAGCCGCGGCAGGATATCGCCTTCCATCAGGTACATCATTTCATGTGGCACACCGGGCATCGAAACGTAAAGTTTACCGCCTTCATTAAACCACATGCAAGGGGCAGTTCCGTTTTTGTTTTGTATAACCTCGCAATTTTCGGGTACCATCGCCTGCTGCCGGTTTACTTCCAGCAATTCGGTAAGCGTACCCCGAAGCCGCTTAAATATCTTTTCCACATTATCAAGCGCACCCTGGTTCAGTACCAGGTTAACGCCAAAATATTCGCAAAGTGTTTTTTTAGTGATATCGTCCTTGGTAGGCCCCAGCCCGCCGGTTATTAAAATCAGGTCGACGCGGCCTGCCGCCTCCTTCAGTGCGGTCAATATATGTTGCCGGTCGTCAGAAACCGAAGAAATTTGCTTCACCCTGATACCGATGTCATTGAGCTGCCGGGCCATCCACGCCGAATTTGTGTCGACGATCTGCCCGATCAGGATCTCGTCACCAATGGTAATAATTTCAGCAAGCATTAGTAACTGTTATTGTTAAAATTTTGATTGTTGGTATAGTCGCTGCGTTTGCTCAGCTTCAGGTCCTGCAGGATCGATGCCTTTACCTTCAAAGTTATGTTATAAGATTTATAATACCCAAACGGCACCCATTGCACATTCAGGTCCCAGCAATGCAGGTCGCGGTAAATCGTAAATTGGGGCACACCGCTCAATTTCAGCGCCCTTAGGTCATAAGTGGTGCTGTACTGTATTTTCCACTTATCGGTAAGGCTTATGTCTCCGCTCAGCATCACCGTATTGGTGGTGTTGGTATTGATAATATTATTGTTGTAGCTGAAACTATAATTAAACGACAGGTTCCAGGGCACGTTAAAATCGACGTATGCGCTTGGGTCGCTGTTGATCAGGGCCAGGCGTTGCGCCTGCTGGGGGTTGATGGTTTGCAGGGTGTTGCCCGGCGTAACAGGCGGATGCGGGTTGAAGGAGGTCGAATTTAAACTTCCGCTCATCGAAAAGCTTAGCGAGGTAAGCGTTGGGAACCGGCCCTTTTGCCAGGTAAACTGGTTGACCTCGCGGGTATATTTCAATACCTGGCCATTCGATATCGAGTCGAGCACCTGGTTTACATAAGGGTTGAAAGAGCCAAAAAAGGTAAGGTTTACCTTTTGGTTTAAGATAGCCGTATGCGCCGAAAAAGTAATCGGCGACAAATTAAGGGAATCCGCCGCAAAATTATAAAAAGTCGACACACTGAAACCTTGCAGCAAGTCTACTTTGCGCGGTTTGCCGGATGTGTCCGTTGTTTTTGGTTTGAACTTTGCCTGCAGCGTATTATCGATGCTTAAACCTATCCCCGCCTGTTTACCCGCCGATGGGAATCCGTCCTCAAATATGGAATAGTTTTGGCTGGTGTACGGATAAGGCAGGGTGGCATTGCTTACTGCCGTCTTATAGTAGCCGTAACTGAGGGCCGAAAAATCGGGGTTATAAGCAAAGCTGATCGATGGGGTCATCACATGCCTTATCGCAATCAGGTTCCCTTTTTTAAAGTCGATCTCGCTGTAAACTTTTGTTGAAAGGCTGGTGCTCAGGTTATAAATACCTGCTCTTTTAAACCCGTTAACCGTATCGGTTATCATCGAGTCGAGGCCCGATATGCTGCCGCGTGCAAAGGATTTCCGGATGGTTTTTAAATACCAGTGCTCCGTATAATTTACATTAGTGCTAAACTGGAAATATTTAAACACATTCAGGCTGAGGCCAACGGGGATATTATGTACAATATTGGTTTGCAGGTTTTTGATGAGGTACGTACCCTGGAAGAGCTCCGATTCGGGCAGGTCATTGATAGAGTTGGACGCCTGTAAACTGTAGCTCACGGTTATTTTCTGGTACCATTTAGGATTGCCTACATAGTCTTTTGAAAGAAAGGGGCTGATGGAAGCCATCGAAAAGCTTAGCGTAGGTAATTGAAGCGAAACCGTTTTTTGGCTGAGGTCCTGGCTGTGCGACAGGCCGACGCTTAAGTTAAATGGCGTTCCTTCCCAGGTCCTGCTATAGTTTATGGTCGACCGCAGGTTGTTTTGGGTAAGCGCCTGCATGTTAAAGTTGCTGTAGGCAGGGTTATTCTGGTAAAATGTGGATGTACCGGCATTTACCGAGGCGCTAAAGGTGCTGCCGGGACTTGCATCGGGGTTTTGACTATGAGTCCAGGTGACATTGAAATCCTTGGTTGCCGGGTCGCCCTCGAGGCCGTAATTATGCGAACCGTAGCTGAGCGAGAAGTTACCATCATATTTGTAGCGCTTTCGATAGGTCATTTCCTCATTCAACTCATACGACCCTTTTGAATACAGCGTACCGGTGGTAGTAAGGTCCATATAGTCGTTTACTACAATGTAATATCCGAAGTTCCGCAGATAAAAACCAAGTTTCTGGTCTTCACCGAAGGTAGGAATGATAATACCGGATGTTTTTGAGTCGGGTTTTGGGAAGAACCCAAACGGAATGGCCAGCGGCAGCGGTATCCCTTCGATCTCGAGGTAAGCCGGGCCTGAAATAATGCGGTTCTTTTCGGCAATCCCTTTTGTGATGACGATACCAAAGTGAGTATCCGGGTACGGAATATCGCAGGTGCTGAAAAGTACGTTACGGTAGGCTACCTCGTTGCTATCGATCTTTTTGGCCACGCCGCCTGACAGAAAATTGCCGCCCTGGCTCGAAACCGGGTTGTAAATTTTCCCGCGTTTGGTGTTATAATTAAATAATAATGAGTCGGACAATATCGGATCTTCTTTTCCCTGCTTCGAGATCGGCAATCCAACATCGTACTTTTTGGTAACCGGATTAATGCTCCCTCTGGCAAAAAGCAGGTGATTTTTTTGATCAACCCTTATATAATCTGCGTCCAGTTCAAAGTCCTCATAAGTAACACGGGCCTTGCCGTACAAATAGGTAATTTCATGCACCTGGTCGACGATAGTGGAGTCGTCAGCATGCGATTTTACCTCGGATTGTAATTGCCCTGTCTTTTTTGTAGTGTCGGCGCCGGGTTTTATTGGCGTATTTGCTTTAGAATTTTTACCTTTAGGAAGTTTGGGGCCTTTTGTTGTATCGGCCTTAGTTAACGAATCAGTTTTTGGCTTAGGTGTAACGATGGGGTTAGCCTGTGAAAACACTTTCACCTGAGCTATTAATATAATTGCAAACAGAAAAAAAAACCTTTTGAATTTCAAAATAGATTATGAATAGTATTTTTGCAGAAATAGTTAACAGCGTTCAAAAATAATGAAAAATAGAGCATTGAAAAGATTGATTTGTGGTTTATTGCTGGTGCTCGCTTCTCTTCCATTTGCTTCTTTCGCATTAAGTCTTAGTTCTCACCAGGATACAGTCGCCGACAGCGGCTACAAAATTAAAACCATTATTGTCGATCCGGGACATGGTGTGCGTCCGGAAGGCGCAGTGGGTCACTTTTCGCCAGGCGCGCCGGGTTCGTATTCCTTTGAGAGAAATGTAACGCTTGCCATAGGGCTTAAATTGCAGCAGGCTATAGAAAAACAGATGGATGGTGTAAAAGCCGTATTAACACGCAGCACAGAAGAAGATGTTGCATGGCAAAAACGGGCTGATATTGCCAACGCAAATAAGGGCGACCTTTTTATATCGCTACACTGTAATTCGCTGGGAGACAAACGTATACGGGAGTTGGTCGGGCACAAGCATCATAAGCCGGTTTACCATTATGTCGATGTCCCTGACCGCTCGGGGCGCGGCGTTTTGATATTGGTTTATGGGTCATGGCGCACAAAAGAAGAAGAAAGGGCCATTAAGGAAAACCTGGTAGAAGGTGATGAGGAAATGAACTCGAACCCTGACCCTAACGACCCGGCCGAGATGATCTTAATGAATGAATACAAGCGTAAATACCGTAAACAAAGTATTCATCTGGCCGAATTGCTGGTATCGGAGTTTACCGCGGATGGAAGAAGAATAGAGGGAATACGGGAACAAGGCGTACTGGTATTGTGCCACAGCGCCATGCCGGCAGTACTTATTGAAACGGGGTACATTAATAACCCCGACGACGAGGCTTACCTGAATTCGGAAAAGGGTCAGGACGAGATCGTAGCTTCGATCATACGGGCATTGAAAAATTACAAAGATGAGGTGGAATCAGTCACGGAAGCCAAGTGAGTATGCGAATGGCTGAATCAAATAATATTACATGATTTGCGATTTAGCGGTACTATGAAAATTATCCTTGTATTCGCTATATTGAATCACATATCTAAACTATGAAAATATCAAACGAAACCAAAATAGGCGCCCTTACGGCAGTGGCTATCACGATTTTGATACTTGGATACAGCTTTTTGCGCGGGGACGAGATTTTTGGCGGGGCTAACAGGTTCTACGCTGTTTACGGGCATGTAGATGGCCTGACATTATCCAAACCGATACTGGTCAATGGCTTCCAAATCGGGCGTGTTTCGAAAATGAAGCTGCAGAAAAATGGCAGTACGCTGGTTGAGTTCAATATTGACAGGCAGTACGAGGTCCCCAAAAACACGATCGCAAAACTCGGCAGTGCCGGCTTATTGGCCGGAAAAGCCATCATTTTTGAGTATGGCAACAGCAATATTTCAGCCGAAGATAAAGACACTTTAAAAGCGGTAACGGAGGGCAGCCTGGTTGACAACCTGCAGCCGATCCAGGCTAAGGCAGAAGGTTTGGTGAACAAATTAGATTCGTCACTCGCGGCGGTAAACAGGATTTTGAACCCAAATTTTCAGAAGAATGTTGACCGGAGCTTTTTGAGCATTGCCAATTCATTACAAACGCTTGAGGGTACTACTAAAAAGATAGATGACCTTGTAAGCACGCAAACTACCCATATCAACGCGATCCTGGCCAACACGGAAACGGTTACTTCTAACCTCAAAACAAGCTCGGCGCATTTAACTGCCATCACCAACAATTTCGATAAGGTAAGCAACGATATCGCGGCGGCAAACCTGAAGCAGACGCTCGACAATGCGGGCAAAGCGGTTGCCGATCTGCAGGCTACCATCGCTAAAATGAACTCTGCCAATGGCACTTTGGGCGAACTGCTTAACGACAAGCAGGTTTATGACAATTTAAAGGATGTGACCAGCAACCTCAATGCCTTGTTTATCGACCTGAAAGCTCATCCGAAACGTTATGTAAGTTTTTCCGTTTTCGGCGGGAAAAAGAACCAATAAGCCAGGTATTTTAAATCGTATACACACTTAGTCTTTACGGGGACAATCAAAAGTGGTGACACAAACTTGTCAGCGACAAAATCTTGTCAGTAGTTAAATAGTTAATAATCAACTCTGTAGCGTTTTGTAGCAGGGTGTAGCACGTGTAGCGCTACAAGATCAGGCTTTAAAGCTTAAACAGGCTATAGGCAAGGCTTATATTAAACAAGCTCACCCTTGTTTGGTTGTACCCGTAGGTTTGTTTGGTGATGCCGGCTTCATAGCGCAAATCGATGGAAATGCGTTTAATATCCAGTCCCGCCCCAAACTGCCAGGCAAAATTCTGGTCCTGGTAATCAAGGCTGAAGGCCTTACCCACTGCCCCACCCAAACTTTGACTTTTATCAAGCGCGAACGAGATGAGCGGGCCTGTATAAAAACGCATACCTACGCCAAAAGCCCCGATTTTAGTACCAACCAGCAAAGGAACATCGAGGCTGGTAAATTGGGCGCTGGTTGTACCGCCATCTTGTGTGGTAACATCGACATTTTTTGCGGTAACGTACATTTCGGGCTGAAAATTAAAACCTGCCGCGCCGAAACGCGCCCATATCCCGCCCAAATAACCGGCCCTGTTACCGGTTGCAAAAGTTGCCGAGGCGCTGGTTTGCAGGCTGGAAAGATTGGCGCCCGCCTTCAACCCAAATTGAAATGACGGAATGATTTGCGCTGATGCAAAATAGGTGGTTGCTGTAATAATGACGAGTGTTGTAAAAATCCTTTTCATAGCGATGTGTGAATATGGGTTAAACAACTATGATAAGATTTGGTTTGAAAGGTTTAACAGGGCCCCTTTTAATTAGGAATCCGGTCCTTTACCAAAACAAATTCAGTAACGGACCGGATGTCATTGATTTCTGCCGTAAATGTAAAAAACAATTTATAAATGCAAAATAATTGTTAAAAACTTGCCAGTTTGCCCTGGTAGTAATCCAATATTTTGCTGTAAATAATATAATCGTAACGCGCGCTGATCAGGGCAAGGTTAGCGCCGTCCATGTTATTTTTGGAGGTCACAAAATCTACGGAATTTAAAACGCCTGCCTCGTACCTTATTTTAGAGATGCGGAAGCTTTCGGCGTAAGCCTTCGTCTCGTCAATCAGCGCCTGGTAGCGTCGGTAAGCAGCTGCCATGTTGTAATAAGCCTGCTCGATGTTCTGCTTTAAAACAATTTTGGTATTGTCTTCGACGTACTGCTGGTTCAACAAATTCAGTTTTGCCAGCGCTACATTATTTCGGCGGTAAAGGTTGGTGAATATCGGAACATTGAGCCCAATCTGCACGTAGGTACCATAATTATTCCTGAACTGACTGAAGTAGCTGCCAGTATTTAAATTGGAGTAGTTAGTGCTAATGCCGCTGCCGAGTGTAAGCTGCGGCCATAAGAGGCCCCGGTAGTAGCTTACTTGCTTTTCGGCGCTCTGGCGCATTAACGTAGCCGCTTTCATTTGCGCCAGCTGTTGCAGCGCCGTATTGTAAACATCGTCGGGGTTTATGCCATTTTCGCCCTGCATGTCCTCGGCATTTAGCGGCTGCAACTGAACGTCTTTGTTGTAGGGGATATTCATCAATTGGTACAGGCTGATAACAGCGGCGTCCAACGCGTTTTGAGCGACCACCAGGTTAACTTTAGCCGATTGATAGGACCCCCTGAGGTCGTACACATCCGATGCAAATTTGTTATCGCCGTGTGACTCCAATATTTCCGACCGGTCGAGGCTTTCCTTCGCCACCGCCAACTGGCTGGTGTCCTGGTTCAGCACGTCCCTGGCATCCAGCACCTGCAGGTAATTGGTTATCACGTTTACGGTAACAACGTCTTTCGCCGCCTGGAAGTTCATTTTGCCCGATTGATAGGCCAGCGAAGCCTGCTTGATAGCGTTTTGCAACGCCAGCCCGTTAAATACGGTGATACTGGCGTTTGCACTATAGTTGTCGGACGTTACCGATTGTGTAATATAAGCATTGGTAACCGGGTTAAGGGCCCTGCCCGATGTAAGAGCGCGGTTAGCGCCACTGGTTAAAGATGGAAGCAGATTTTCTTTAGCCTGTAAAAAAGCTATGCGCTGTTGCTCGGCGGTAACGGAATCCTGCTTTGCGGTTAAATTGTTTCTAATGGCAATCTGAAGGCACTGCTGCAGCGTCAGCACATTGTTTTGCTGCGCAAAGGCTGTTGCCGCGCCTGCAAGAAATAAAAGTGTTATGAAGTATTTACTGAATCGCATCTTATCTAACTGTGTTGCTGTAGTGTTATTAAAATTTTCGTGAGGATGATATTTTTCCGTCGAGGAGGTCGATGATCCGTGTGCCGTACTCGGCATTTTTTTCCGAGTGCGTAACCTGGATAATGGTTACTCCGTCTTCTTTGTTTAGCTTGCGGAAAAGCTCCATAATCTCCTCCCCTTGTTTGGAGTTCAGGTTACCGGTCGGCTCGTCAGCCAGGATTAGTTGCGGGCTTGCAATTAAGGCACGGGCTATCCCTACCAATTGCTGCTGCCCGCCCGATAATTGCGCCGGGAAAAGATCCTTTTTACCCACGATCTGGAACCTGTCGAGCATATCGGCCACCATGGCCTTGCGTTCGCTGCTTTTAAAATCCTGGTAGATGAGCGGGGTTTCGATGTTTTCATAAACGGTAAGCTCGTCAATAAGGTGATAAGCCTGGAAAACAAAGCCGATATACTGCTTATAGAGGGCTGAGCGTTGTTTTTCCTTCATCTGGTGAACTGCCTGCTCGATAAAGTAATGATAACCTTCAGACGGCTCATCAAGCATGCCAATGATATTTAACAGGGTTGATTTACCCGATCCTGATGGGCCCATGATCGAAATAAACTCCCCTTTATCAACTTCGAGGCTAATATCGTTCAGTATGATGTTCTTATTTCCGCCAACCTGGTAGTATTTTGAGATATGTTGCAGTGATAACATTTTTAATTAGTAAGTATTGAGTTAATAATTTAGTGAATTGACCGTTCTAAGTTATTAAATAAAATCGTTTGCCCATTGGTCAACTCAATATGGCACAAGTGTATCAATAACATACCAAAAAGACAAGCTGCTAACTGTCAGTTATTTATACAAAAAACCATTTGCTAAAACTGTACGCTTATGTAACAGAGAGCGTACGGTAATGATACAATGAAGTCATTGGTTCATGGTTCATAGCCTAATTGGGTTTTTAGCCACCGCTCGCCCAAAAAGACAAAGCCAATTACCTTTCCGCTAAAAAAAGCTACTCTGACCTAAGGCTCTTTACCGGGTTAGCCATTGCCGCTTTGATAGATTGAAAACTGACGGTGCAAAATGCGATGAGTACAGAACCGGCTGCTGCTACCAAAAACACCCACCATTGAATGTCTATTCGGTAGGCATAACCCTGCAACCAATGGTGAACCATAAACCACGCCGCAGGCCACGCAAGCAAGTTTGCCAGTAATACAAGCGCCAGGAAGTTTCGGGAAAGCATCAGTGTAATATTTTGAACCGATGCGCCTAAAACCTTCCTCACTCCTATTTCTTTTACCCTTTTTTCCGCTGAATGAGATGCCAGGCCGAACAAACCAAGGCAGGATATAAAAATGGCCAGCCCCGCCAGGATGCCCACGATCTGGCTTACCTGGTTATCGGCCTTATAAACTTCGGCAAAATGATCATCCAGAAACTGGTACTCAAATGGGTAACCGGGATAAACGCTATCCCATGTCGACTTAATGAAAGCGATAGCCGCCGTTGTATTTTTGCCATTGATCTTTACCGAAAAGTCCCTGAAACCGGTGTTGTGGGCGGCTACCAGGAACATGGGCTCAATTTTATATTGTAAAGAGTTAAAATTGAAATTTTTAGCGATACCGACAATGGTACTTACTGAATCGAATCCAAACCGCTGGCCGATCAGGTCGGTGAGTGTTTTTTTTGGATAATCTTTCATCAGCTCCTTCGCCAGTGCTTCATTAACGATAAATTGCCTGTAGTCGGGGATTTTGTCGCCCGAGAAGTTCCTACCGGCAGCCAATTTGATCTTGAACAGATTGAGGTAATTGGTATCCACAACCAAAAGGGTGGTCCCTAAATCCTGTTTTGGGCCGAACGAAGGCCTGAAGGTAACTCCGGTTTGATCCAAATGACTACCTAATATATCCTGGGAAGCGGTAACGCCCGATACTAAGGGATTGCCGGAAAGTTCTTTTTTGAATAGGTCATACTTCCTCGTAGTAATACCGTC
>DASRTD010000051.1:0-9760 GCA_035656115.1 Mucilaginibacter sp. | reverse complement strand
TCTTGACAAAAGCAAGCAAACTAAAGGAAAAATTACTGTCCCAGGTGTCCCAGGTGTATTCACCTGTACCAGGTGGTTCAGGTGTACCGGTAGCCTGATAACATTTTACCTGATTTTATTGATGTATCGCCATAACAAACGGTCGACAATTTTTAAACGCGATTTCCCTGAAGTCCTGAAGAAAAAAGCACGGGTTTTTAAAATGTTCAGACAATGTGCGAAAAGCATCTTTCGGACTTCCCGACTTCCCATCCCGATAGCTATCGGGATTCGGACTTAAAACCCTATCTTTGCCCCTTGCAATAATGATAGATTACCAGGTTCATACTTTATCCAACGGCATCCGGATACTTTTTAAACACTCACCATCTACAATAACTCATTGCTGTTTTATTGTGAATGCCGGCTCACGCGATGAAAGTGACCACCAAACCGGACTGGCCCATTTTATAGAGCACCTGCTATTTAAGGAAACCGCGAAACGCAGTACGTCCCAAATACTTAACCGGCTGGAGCTTGTGGGCGCCGACTTGAATGCATATACAGCGAAAGAGTACACCTGCATCCATGCTTCATTGCTCAACCAGCATTTGGAGCGAGCCGCAGATCTTTTTGAGGATATCTTGTTTCATTCCACTTTCCCGGATGAGGAGATCGAAAAGGAGCGAGGGGTAATACTGGATGAGATCGCTTCCTATCTCGACCAGCCCGAGGAGGCTATACAGGATGACTTTGAAGAGCTTTTGTTTAAAGGGCATCCGATAGGCCGAAACATTTTGGGCACGCCGGAATCAGTCGCAAAACTTGGGCGAGGCGACATACACGAGTTTATCACCGCCAATTATAATACCGCGCAGATGGTTTTTGCCGTATTTGGCGATTACCATTTTAACAAGGTAATAAAATTGGCTGAAAAATATTTCGGCCCGGTTCCAGCGAATAATGCCATCAAAAATCGCATCAGGCCCGGTCTAACCAACCCGGGGCGCAGCATTTTGTCCAAACAGATCAGCCAAACGCATTGTATTATCGGCGGACAGGCGTATTCATCGTCGCACGAACATAAAAACGCATTGCTGTTGCTGAATAATTATTTAGGGGGGATGGGAATGAGCAGCAGGCTTAACCTGGAGATCAGGGAGAAACATGGGATTGCTTATACCATCGAGTCGAATTATACGCCGCTGACCGATACAGGCATTTTTTCGATCTATTTTGGCACCGACAGCGAAAAGGCCGAAAAAGCGACCAGGCTAATCTACAAAGAGCTGAAAAAACTGCGAGAAAAGAAATTTGGTACGGTTCAGCTGCACCAGGCAAAGCAAAAGTTTATCGGGCAGATAGCCCTTGCCGAAGAAAACCGGATGAGCCTGATCATCTCCATGGCCAAAAGCCTGCTTGATTTCAATTATATCGATACGCTGCCGCAAATTTTCGACAAAATAAACGCTGTAACCGCCCAACAATTGCTGGAGATCAGCAATGAGATGCTCGATATTGACCGGATGACCACATTGGTTTTTGAGCCTAAGCAATAATCCTTATTTTTGCAAGATGGAAACTGGTGCAACCCACGCCTTCAAAAGATACTAATTTAATGAAATACCCGATCATAGCATACGGCGACCCGGTGTTGCGCAAGAAGGCTACAGCGATAGCACCTGACGAATACCCTCATTTGAAAGAACTTATTGAAAACATGTTTGAGACGATGTATTCGGCGCATGGAGTGGGTTTGGCCGCGCCGCAGGTTGGCTTGTCGATGCGCCTGTTTGTTGTGGATGCTTCACCCTTTGCGGATGATGATCCATCGCTCACCGGGTTCAGGAAGGCTTTTGTAAATGCGATGGTTTTAGAAGAAACCGGAGAGGAATGGGCCTTTAACGAAGGCTGCCTTAGCATTCCGGATATCCGGGAAGATATTTACCGCCAAAAGACTGTTCGTTTGTCCTACTACGATGAGAGCTGGAAGCACCGTGAGGAAACCTTTTCGGGCATGGCAGCCAGGATCATACAGCATGAATACGACCACATAGAAGGCAAGCTATTTACCGATAAACTAAGCCCCTTGCGCAAGCGCCTCATCGAAAAAAAGCTCAACGATATTTCAAAAGGGATAGTCGATGTCGATTATAAAATGAAATTCCCGGCGGTTAAAAAGGGGCGATAGCTTGAAATAAATATCGCGACCAAAAAGGCATTCGCCTTCAACTCCTGGTTTTTGACTCTAATTGCCGGTTGTGGCTGGTGTTGACGAGCTGCCCGAAGTGCCGTTAACGCCCCGGCTTTTATCACCTGCTGAAATAGAGTTGATCAGGTTGCCCCAGGCAAATGGATTAAACAGCGGGTTGGTATAATAATGCGAGCGCACAATATTATTGTGGAAGTTTGAGGCGGTATTTATTTCAGAACCATCGCGGGCCAGTGTTTGCTCCATCAGCGCGATGGAGTTGTGATTTAAGTTTTTGCGGGCTATTTCAAGGTCATCGTCCGCCAGCTTCATCGACAGGAAATCCTTGGTAAACTCCTCCGTAGTGGCCCAGGGGAAAACGCGGAAGGGCGGAAGGTTTGCAATCTGCGACTTTATGGCCACCTGTACTGTATAGCTTTGTGATGGTACATGCGACGGGATCACCACCCTAATGGTATTGTAGCCCACACATGAAAACAGGATAGTATCCTGCTCATGCACCACGAACGAAAAGTAGCCCTTGTAGTTAGATTGATTTACCTGGCCGTTATCGGATACGTTTACGATGTTAACGTAGGGAACGATAGAACCCGTAATATCGTTATTATGCACGATGCCGGTCAATTGTACCAGCAATTTTTCCTGTTTTTGCGCCAAAGCGGATAGCGATACGCACACAAATAATATCAGGCCTGTTAATTTTTTCATTGCCCAGGGGTATGGGGTGGTTCTTATTACCCGGCTTTAACGCGAGCCAGATCGCTTTATTTTATACAAAAATACTTTATTCCTGTACTTTTAAACCAATTTAACAAAACTTAACATTACCTTAAGTTTTCAGGCATCACCGCATTGGGGTCGTCAACATCGGTCAGGTTAAGGGCCTCTACGCCTTTTATCTCCGGCACAGCTTTTTTTATAGCTTCTTCAAGGCCAGCCTTAAGGGTCATGATGCTCATCGGGCACGATCCGCATGCGCCGAGCAGTTTCAGCCTAACAATATGATCGGCAGTGATCTCCTCAACAGAAACATTACCACCATCAGTAAGCAAATAAGGCCTGATACTATCCAAAGCCTGTTCTACTTGCTCTAATAAACTCATCTCACTAAATTATAAAGTAAAGTTATTAATTATTTACAATAGTTTTATCATTTATCGCATGAGCGTTACAAATGGCCACCTGCTGGGCCACTTTTTTGGCCATTTGGATAAAAGCAGCGCCCATAATGCTATTTTCATCAAGTACCACCGGTCTGCCCGCGTCGCCCGAATCGCTTATGCTTTTCACCAGCGGAATTTCTCCTAAAAATGGTACTTCCAATTGTTGTGCCAGTTTTTTGCCGCCGCCCTGGCCAAAAATATAGTATTTATTGTCGGGCAGCTCGGCTGGTGTGAAATACGACATGTTTTCAACGATCCCCAGTATCGGCACATTGATGGCATTCATCATGAACATGCCTATGCCTTTTTTTGCATCAGCCAGCGCAACATTTTGCGGCGTAGTGACGATAACTGCCCCCGTAACCGGGAAGGTTTGCGTTACGGTGATATGAATATCGCCCGTGCCCGGCGGCAGGTCGACCACCAGGTAATCCAGCTCGCCCCAATCGGCGTCATTAAACAGTTGTTTTACCGCTGTTGAAACCATCGGTCCCCGCCATGGTACAGGTTGGTTGGGGTCGGTAAAAAACCCTATGGATAAAAGCTTGATGCCATATTTTTCGATAGGCTGTATCCTGGTTTTACCATCAACATCACTTGCTTTTGGCCGCGCGCCCTCCAATCCAAACATGATCGGAATAGACGGGCCATAAATATCTGCGTCGATTAAACCCACCTTCGCCCCGGTATAGGCAAGCCCCAGAGCAAGGTTAACCGCAATAGTCGATTTACCAACGCCGCCTTTGCCCGAAGCCACCGCGATGATATTTTTTACGCCGGGCACACCGGTGTTTTTTTGCGTGGTAACCCTTGAAGTCATATTGATTTGCACTTCGGCGTCCTTGCTTACAAAATACTGGATGGCATTACGACAGGCGTTCTCAATCATCGCCTTCAGCGGGCAGGCTGGTGTAGTCAAGATAACAGAAAAGCTAACCTTATTGCCGTCAATATGGATATCCTGTATCATGTTAAGGGTAACCAGGTCTTTTTTCAGGTCGGGTTCCTCAACATTACTTAGGGCTTCTAAAACTTGTTCGCGGGTGATCGTACTCATTATCTTACAAAAGTATCTAAATCAGCATCAATTAATGTCACGATAATGATAAAATGACCTATTAAGTGCCGGCACAAAAGCGGGGTTGCAAAGGAAACATTTTATCCATCAGAGCGTTTGTATCGCAAGCGAATTAATTTAGTTTTGGATAAAATATTTTAAATGCAGCGCCCCCGTTTCAAAAAGATCCGTCTTAGCCCGAAATATGTTAAAGTTACCATTGTTGTATTAGCCATACTTTTTGTGATCCTTGCGACAGGGGGATACATCGCCTACACAAAACGCCAGGCGATATTGGATCGCGAAATAGCAAAGGCAAAAGAAAAGGCAAAGGCAGATTACGGCCTGGATCTCGAGATCGGCTCCGCAGATTTTAAGGGGTTAAGCACGGTAAGTTTCTCCAACATCGCCATCGTACCGGCACAGCGCGACAGCCTGCTAAGCATCAAACACCTGGAAATTAATATCAAGCTGCTGCCACTCCTGTTTGGAAATGTGAAACTTGCCGACGTCGTGTTACAGGACGCGCATTTAAACCTAACTGATATCAATCATATACGGAATTTCGATTTTCTGTTTAAAAAGAAAAAGGATACCACCGCAAACAAAAAAGTCGATCTGTCAGACCTGTCGTATAACCTGATCAACCAGGTGTTGTATAAAGTTCCGGATAACCTCAATGTAAGCAATTTCCTGGTGACCGTTAAAACCGATAGCTCCAGCTTTAGCATGCTAACCAAAACAGCTGTGAACGACAACGGGCAGCTAAAGTCAACCATCAGCATCAATAACGATGCGGCGATATGGCATTTCGACGGGAGGATGCATGCGTCTGATAAGGACATCGACTTAAAGCTTTATGCCGATGGGAAAAAAGTTGAACTGCCGTACATCGAAAAAAAATTCCATATGATGGTGACTTTCGATACGGTTAGCACACGCTTAAGCAAGGTTGAAAATAGCGGAGGCGAAACGCGCATATATGGTTATTGGGGGGTGCGCAACCTACTGGTTCGGCAGGGCCGGATCTCTTCGGGAGACATTATCGTACCTAACATGAGCATTGGCGCCAACGTGTTTGTGGGCGAAAATTACGTTTCGCTTGACAGCTCCTCTACATTCACCTTAAAAAACGTCACTGCCCATCCTTTTGTTAAATACACCCTTAACCCGGTAAAAATTTATGAAGTAAAGCTCAACACCGGCTGGGTGGAAGCACAGGACCTTTTTGATTCATTCCCCGCCGGTTTGTTCGATTCCCTGACCGGGATAGAGGTTGCGGGAAAGTTGAATTATCGCCTTAATGTGGCGCTGAATGCAGCCCATCCCGACGACGTAATATTTGATTCAAGGCTCGACAAGCAGGATTTTCGGGTGATCCGCTATGGAAAAACAGACTTCAGCAAGTTGAACAGCACTTTCGTTTACACGCCCTATGAGTATGGCAAACCTATGCCTTCAAGGGTGATCGGGCCGCAGAACCCATATTTTACCCCGTTGAGCGATATATCGCCCAACCTGCAATACGCCGTAATGACCGCCGAAGACCCTTCGTTTTACAGCAATCATGGTTTTGTTGAAGAATCATTCCGCAAATCGCTTGCGACCGACTTTAAAGAGAAAAAGTTTAAGCGCGGCGGCAGCACCATATCCATGCAACTGGTAAAAAACGCCTTCCTGAGCAGGGAAAAAACAATAGCCCGGAAGGCGGAGGAAATCCTGATCGTATGGCTAATCGAAAACGACCAGATCATGACGAAAGACCGCATGCTGGAGGTTTATTTTAATATTATCGAGTGGGGAAATGATGTTTACGGCATCGGCGAGGCATCGCGGTACTATTTCAATAAATCGCCGGGCGAGCTCACTATCGGCGAGGCGATTTACCTGGCCAGCATCGTTCCCCACCCCAAAACAGGCCTGTATTCATTTCAGCCCGATGGCACCTTGCGGCCCTACCTGGTGGGTTATTTTAACCTGATAGGCAATTTGATGGCCGGGCATGGGCGCGCGCAGATGGATAGCAGCGGTTACGGGTTTTATTCGGTGCGATTAAAAGAGAGCCTACGTAAAGAAGCGCCAAGGGATACGGCGCGCGCCGACAGCATGATCAGGCACGACCAGGAGCAAAATGACGATGCCGCACCGGTAGTTGCCCCCGCACCCGAGAAAAAACCTACGCTTTTACAAAGAATATTCGGGAAAAAAGATACGGTTGCCAAAAAGCCCGAACCGGTTTTAGACCCCAAAGCGAGGCTAAAGGCCGAGATCAAAAGGCTGCGCGATGAAGAAGACCAGCAGGAGCTGTTGATAGATACCGCCGGAAAAACCCGCAAAGAGATACGCCAGGAGAAACGACGGCTGCGCGATGCGGAACGGGACCAGGAAAAAGCGCTGAAACAGGCGGCGAACCAGTAGCTCCAGGCTTTTCTGCCACCTCCTTCAGTCTACTGCGTAAGGTTAGCTGGGTATTTACCTGGTGCTATGCATTTTAGTTATTGTAAAGCTATTTTTGCTATATTCAACCAACCAATCCTGTTTGCATGAATATACGTGTATGCTTACTTTGTTTATGCTTTCTAGGAAATTCCTGTGTGGTATTCTCCCAATCTAAAAAAGAATATATTTCCATTTACACTAAAAGGATTAACCACCTTGAAAAGGCAATCTCTATATGTAAAGAGGATACCAATAAAGTATTGCTTTATATAAAGCTTTCACAAAACAAATTTGCCCTTTTTAGCAAGGATAGTATTTACAAAAAACAGTCTGTTGAAGGCTCGGTCGCAATACAAAAAGCATGGCTGCTGTCCAATAAATTAAAATACACACATGGCCTGGTTATTTCCGTCATTAGGTTCGGCGGTTATTGTGAAGTAATAAAAAAAGACTACCCTAAAGCTATCACTTATTATAAAGAGGCTATTAAAATTGCAGAAGCACACAGGTTATATGCAGATATAAACCTTGCCTATGGAAGTATCTTAAACATGAGCTATTATACAGGCGATTATCCCAGCGCCATGATCATTGCGCAAAAGGGGATCATTCTTGCCGTGCAGCAAAATGATATAGAAATGCTTGCTCATTATACTAATCAGCTTGGCTTTATTTACCTGAAACAGGAAAACCCCAACGAATCAATAAAATATTACAGTCAATATTTAACGTTGGCCATTCAGGCACACGACCCAATGATGTTGGCTGATGCTGATAATGGCATGGCTGATGTTTGTTTACTCGAAAAAGATTACAAAAACTCGCTTCATTACCTTTTTGCCGCGTTAGGTATCTACAAAAAAATGGATGATATTGAAACAACCAATAAAAAAGTTATTATAAATAAAACAGACCGGATCTCGTATACTTTATTCAAAATCAGCGACGCTTACAAATTACAGGGGGAATATAAATTAGCTTTACAATATGCCTTAAACGGGCTTAATTATATTAAAAGGCTTAAATATAATCAATACGACCTTGCCGACTATTATATTAATTTAGGCGAAGTGTACATGGCTTTAAATGACCATAAACATGCCATTCGGTTTTTAAATAAAGGCCTGTCGCTTTCAAAAGCGATAATGCACCGCGAAGATATGCGCGATGCTTATAGCGGGATTTCAAAAGTGTATGCCCTGCAAAAACGGTACGACAGTGCTTATCGTTATCAGCAATTATATTCGGAGCTAAAAGATTCTATAATCAATGAAAAGACAAGCCGCGCAATTGAGCAGGTTAGAAGCGGTTTTGAAAGTGATAAAAAAGATAAGGAAATAGCGTTGCTGAAACAAGAGCAAAGGATAAAGGAAACAGAAGCGGCGAACCGCCGGTTGCAGCTCAATATAGCTATAGGCTTTTTTACTTTGCTTGCCATTATATCATACCTGATTGTTTACATACGGAACAACAAAAAGAAGCAAAGACAGGCTTATGAAAAACAACTGGCCGTCCAAGCGGAACGACAGCGCATCAGCGGCGATATGCATGATGACATAGGCACCGGCCTGTCAACCATGCTTATCTATGTCAACCTGCTTAAATCGAAGCTTAACGGCAACCTGGAATACCCCGAAATTGAACGGGTGGCATCGCTTGGCGATGGGCTGGTAGCGCAAATGAAGGAAATTGTATGGTCGTTAAACCCGGATAACGACAGCCTGGAAAGCTTGCTTATCTTTATCAGGCAATATTTTGTACAGCTATTTGACCCCATGCCTTATAGCACCAATATTATTTTCCCGCAGTCGATACCCGATGTACCACTCAAAGGGGCAATCAGACGTAATGTTTATTTATGCATAAAAGAGGCGCTTAACAATGTGATAAAACACGCCCATGCCGACCTGATTGAACTCAATGTCGCGGTTTATCGGGGTAAGCTTATTATCAGTATAAAAGACAATGGAATAGGCTTTCCCGAAAACCCGAATAGTAAATTTTTTAGCAACGGGCTTAAAAACATGCAGCGCCGGATGGACCAGATCGGCGGTGAATTTCAATTTTATAACGAGGCCGGCGCCTTAGTCAGCGTTGAGCTCGAATTGGAGGGGTATACAAACGGGTAGTTGCTTTATAAAAAATGTAACGGTACTTTCCAACTTATTTAATTCTTTAAACAGTGATATCAGTAGGGCTGATCGAAGACACCGAAAACTACAGTACCGCTGTCGCATCATTGCTACGGCTGTCGGCTGATTTACAACTCGCGGGTACCTGGAAGGATGCGGAGAGCGCCATGCTGGAGGTGCCCGAAATTTTGCCGGATGTTATTTTAACGGACATACAACTGCCTGGTATCAATGGAATTGAGTGTATCCGCAAATTAAAAATCGAATGTCCCAGCATCCAGTTTATGATACTGACGGTGTTTGAAGAAGACGAAAAAATATTTGAAGCTTTGAACGCGGGTGCGACTGGCTATTTGCTTAAAAGCGCCGCACCCGAAATAATTTTCAACTCGATTAAAGAAATACACAACGGCGGTTCGCCCATGAGCCCTGGCATAGCACGTAAAATAATCAACCACTTTCAGCCGGCGATCGTTAAGGACGGACAGCAAATTTTCACCGCGCGCGAAAAACAGGTGCTCGACCTGATGGCGGAAGGTAAACTGGTAAAAGAGATTGCCGCTGCCCTGGATGTTACCACACATGCCATTAAAAAGCATATCAAAAACATCTACCTGAAAATGCACGTCCAAAACAAGGTGGAAGCGGTAATGAAGTGGAAATTCAGGTGAAAGCAGAAAGGTTAAAGGTTTTGGAATGGCTGCTTTCCTGTAGTCCCTCAATGGGGACTTTCAGGCCTTTTCGTAATCGGTTATTTTAGAGAAATCAAAATAATCGA
>DASRTD010000050.1:0-25648 GCA_035656115.1 Mucilaginibacter sp. | reverse complement strand
GGTTAGCTGCTTTTCGCCGGTATTGGTACGGCTGTGCTCCAGCATGCCTTTTACTATAAAATCGGCGCGTTTGCCGTGCTGGCTTATCTTTTGCTGGTTCTCTTTAATGTTAGCGGCAATGGCTTTTACTTCGTCCAGGTCGCCCTTGGCAATTTCCTGATCCATTTCGTCGATGAGTTCGGTATTTACCTCCGAAAAGTTATTGACGAAGTTTAAAGGGTTTTGTATCTCATGTGCAATGCCCGCGGTTAGTTCACCCAGCGAGGCCATTTTTTCGCGCTGTAACAGTTGTGATTGGGTTGTTTTCAGGTCATCAAGCGTTTTTTCAAGATTATCCCGCTGTGATTCTATCTCTTCTTTTTGCTGTACAATTTCGTCCTTTTGCTGCATTACCTCTTCAGTGCGCACCAGCACCTTATGCTCCAGCACCTTTTTATCACGCAGCAATTTGCGCGACCGGTAAGCAATAAAGGCGTATACCGCCGAAACGAATAATATGATCCAAAGCGCCCATGCCCACCAGGTTTGCCACCAGGGCGGGTTGATGATGAGGATAAAACTATCGCCCTTATTGTTCCAAACCCCGTCGCTGTTGGCGGCTTTTACGTGGAAAGTATAAGTGCCGGGCGCCAGGTTGGTATAGGTTACGCTTTGCTGGGCGCCGGCCAGTACCCAATGGTTATCGTAACCTTCCAGGCGGTAGGCGTATTTGTTTTCGGCGGCATCCACATAATGCAGGGCCACATAGTTAAAGGTTACTTTGTCCTGGTTCCACGGAAGTTCCTTTTTTGACTGCCCGTACCGTTGTATGGTGACCGAAGTATCTTTTGCGCCGCGGGGGTCGCTGTAAGCCATATTTTCAATATGCACCAGCGGCGGGTCGGCGTCCGCGGTAAGGGCACTTGAATTGAAGATCGCTATGTCATCGGCGTTCCAAAACATAATATTCCCTTCAGGATCAGCAGCTTGACTCATCCCGGTACCTATAATTGTCCAGTTATTCTCCACAGCTGGATAGTTTTTGATGGAAAGATTCCGGGTCTTTATCCTTGAAAAGCCGCGTGGAGTACATACCCATATAAAATCGCCCGCTCCCTTGTGGATGGCATTAGGTTCGGTTTGATCAGCTAATAAACCGTCTTTTTGGGTAAGCCTTTTTAATGGCGCGCCCGTACGGTCGTCCAGCAGGAATAACCCGTTTAAATAACTGCCCGCCCAAAGCCGTCCCGCCTTATCCTGGTTAATGGCGCTGACACTGTTTACCCCTTTGGCAGGTTTATAGCTCGATATAAATACGTCTTTATCACGGTCGTAATGATTAACACCCCCATTATTGGTACCCACCCAAACCGTGCCTGCCTTATCCTCAAAAATGCTTAAAACCGTCTTATCGTCCAGCATGCCGTGGCTCACCTTCGTATTGTCATTATAAATAAAGGGGTATCGCTTAAATGTTTTGGTATGGGGGTTAAAGGCATGGATGCCATCACCGGATGTACCTATCCATACCATGCCGCTATGGTCCTGGAGGATACAGTTGACCAAATTGTTTCTTAGCGCAGTGATGTCTTTGTAATTGTCGGCGTATCGTTCGGTTTTGCCGGTTTTAGGGTCGTATATCCCCAGGCTAAGTTTCAGCGGCCCGGCACCATATTGATAATAGATCAGCCCGCCCGGTGACACATACGTAATACCTGTAGGGCTTTTGTCTATTAATTTAACGATTTGGCTGAGCCGGTCATATTGGTAAAGCCCATTGCCGGCGCCTATCCACCAGGTTTTATCAGGCGCTGCGGCCAAGTAATTAATGCCACGCCACGGGAACTTGCCGGCGGTAGCCTTAAGGCTGGTAAAAGCCGACTTGGTGGGGTTTACATGCGCCGCGCCACTAAAAGAAAGCCCGAGCCAGAGTGTACCATCACGGTCGAACAACAGTTTGGTGATGGTGTTGTTAGCAAGCGAAGTCGGGTCATGCTGCTCATGTACGTAACGTTTAAATACACCTGTTTGCGGGTTAAAGCAAAGCAGACCGTATCCGAATGCCGCTCCCAAAACTCCGCTGCTGGTTGCCAGCCAAAGCAGCCCATTTTTATCCGCTACGATTTGGGATACCAGGTTTTTATGGCTGTCCTTTAGGGTATCAACCGGCTGATAATTTGTAAAGCCATGATTGGCGGCATTGTACAATGAAATTCCGGCGTTGGTGCCCAGCCACAGCCGGCGCCGGCTATCCTCAAAAGCGGTATGCACCGTGTCGCTGCCAAGGCTGTTCTGGTCTCCCTGCAGATGTTCAAACTTTTCCGTTTGGCCGCTTTGCATATCCATCAGCAGCAAGTAGCTATGCTTTTCTTTTTTATCCTGCACGCCCACCCATAGCTTACCTGGTGTTGAAGGCGGTTGATAAAGCATGTTTATCGCTTTTTGCTGCAGGGGATCGGCGGAGGTGAGGTAGCCGTTAAAACTATCAGCGGATGGGTTATACCGGTAAAAGCCGTTATCAGTTTCCAGCCATAGCTGCCCCTGGTTATCGAAATAAGTGACCGCATATTTGAAGCTAAGGTGATGGGCGCTTATCTGGTCCGGGTTGTATGTTTTAAATACCCCCTTAGCCGGATCAAATTGCTGCAGTCCGGCAAGCGATAAATCCGGCTTAAGAGACGCGATCCAAATTTTTCCGCCGGCGTCTATGCCCTGCAGCGCTAAATACCCATGTCCGGTCGCATTCTTATTTTTATATTGTACAAACCGGTCGGATGCACGGTCATATTTAAATAAACCGGTGTTTGCCCCGCAAACCCACAGGTCGTGGTTTTTATCCTGCACAATCTTAAAAAACAGGTAGTTCAAATTGCTTTTGTCCTCGCTGCCGGGCTTATAAATTTTAACATTATAGCCGTCATAGCGCACCATACCGTTTTGAGTGGTTAGCCATATATAACCCTGGCTGTCCTGCAGGATATCAATAACCAAATTTTCGGGCAAGCCGGTTTGCGTGTCGAGGCGGTCGAAACTTAAATGAGCGGGTTGGGCGCCGCTGCATTGCAGGGCGGCAACAAACAACAGGAACAGCAGGTATCGTTTCATAATTAGGGTATTAATTAGTAGGTTATCCTTATTAAATTTTGCAAAAAACCGGGCCCCGGAAAAGACTTGCGAAGTTTCGAAAGCCTTGCAAGTCTCACCGCGCCCTCAACTAACCAGCAGCAAAATCGTAAACTCCGATCCTTCACCTTCAAGGCTATCCACCTTTATGCTTCCTCCATGCCCCTTCACCACCATATCATAGGTTAAACTCAAACCCAATCCAGTACCTTGGCCCGTTGGTTTGGTAGTAAAAAACGGCTGCATGATCTTTTCTTTTATACTATCCGGAATGCCCACACCATTATCTTTCACCTTAATAACTACCTGGCCGTTTTCGGTTGAGGTACTAACTGCCACTTCCGGCCTGTAATCCGCGCCGGCGGTCTTCTGCTTTTGATTTACCGCGTAAAATGCGTTGTTAAACAAGTTTTGCAGTACCCGGCCGATCTCCTGCGGCGATACTTTTATTTTAGGCAGACCAGGATCGAAGTGGGTAACCATTTCTGCATTGAATGATCTATCCTTTGCCCGCAGCCCGTGGTAGGACAACTTTAAAAACTCATCACAAAGCACGTTGATATCGGTGAGCTGCTTTTCGCCGGTATTGGCGCGGCTGTGCTGCATCATCCCTTTTACAATAAAATCGGCCCGTTTACCATGGTGCGTAATTTTTTCCAGGTTTTGTTCCAGGTCATTGGCAATCGCCAGGGCGTCATCGGTATTGCCTTTTTTCAGTTCGGCCTTTAATTCCTGCGTTAACTCGGCGCTTACTTCCGAAAAATTATTGACAAAGTTGAGCGGGTTTTGAATTTCGTGGGCGATACCGGCGGTAAGTTCGCCCAATGAAGCCATTTTTTCGGACTGGATCAGTTGCTTCTGGGTCGTTTTTAGGTCGGACAAGGATTTTTCAAGCGCTTTGTGCTGCGTTTCTATCTGCTCGTTGCGCTGCTGCAGTATCTTGTTGGCTTTTTTGCGCTGCTGATTGGCAAACAGCAGGATACCGGCGATGAGCACAAAAACGCCCAAAATGCCGAGCAGTAAATAAAAGCGCATCCGGGCTTGTTCGGCATTCCGGAGCTCCGTTTCTTTCTGGCGGCGCTGGTCCTCGTTAAAAGTGAGGTTTTGTACCTGGAGGGATTTTTCGCGGCTGAACAGGCTGTCGCCGTTCACAATTTTTTCCTGCTGGTATCGCCAGGCATTTTTATAGTCGCCGTTGGAACTGTAAATGGATGCCAGCATATCTGCGGCTTTCATCACCAGTTCAGGGTCCTTATCCAGTTTGCCGTCGTCATAAGCGCCCCTGGCAAAATACAGGGCGGAGTCCGTCCGCTCCAGGTGCAGATAAGCCTCGGCCAGCCTGCGGTTATCTTCGCTCAAAAGGTAATGGTTTGTTTTAACTTTTAGTACGATGATGCTTTTCCGGAAATAGTCTATCGCTTTTTTATGGTCGCCCCTGTACTCAGCTATGGTGCCGAAATTCCGGATGAGGTAGGCGATGTTTCTGACATTGTTGGTTCGAATGGCGGTGGCATAAGCCTTGTTGTTGTAGTATGAGGCCGAGTCGATATTGCTGATATCGAAATACACCCTTGCCGTGTTGTTGTAAGCTGTAACCTGGTAATCGGCAAAATGGCTACGTTCAGCCACTCGTATAAAAAGCAAATAATAATCGATGGATTTACGGTAATTTTTTAACACCTGGTAGCAAAGGCCGAGGTTATTATACGCTTGCGCCAGTACACGTTCGTCGTTGGTTTTAGTTGCCTGGGGGATAACATCAAAGGTGATCTTTATCGACTCGACCAGTCCGCCGCGGCGGTTCAGGTAGATGGCTTTGAGCGTCATCATCCGCAATTCGCCGTGTTTGTAATGGATACGCCGCGAGATTTGGAGCCCCTGGTTTACGCAATACATGCCCGAATCGGGATCAGCTGTAATGTAGATTTTTTCGGCTTTTTCGGCATACAACTGCACCAGCGTGGTGTCCTGGTGGTTTTGGCGGTATGCGCGGGTGAGGCTGTCGACAAAAACTTTTTGCGCGTGAGCGGGGTGGGCCCAAAGCAGCAAACATGCCATCAGCAGAAAAATAGTCCGTGACGAGAACCTGCTCGCCGACTCGTCATTGCGAGGAACGATCCGCCCATTGGCGGAACACACGCTAATCAATGAACCGGCGCGTAAGCGGGACCTGTCAGCCGCACGCCGAACATCCATGCATTGCGTTTCGTTGACTGTCCAATTCAGAGGTTGCTTCGTTCCTCGCAATGACGGTCTGGCGGGTTTCATCTTCGCAGGGTCCTCTGCGAGAGACTCTGCGAGGACGGGAACAGGAACACGGCTGGAACGACGGCCGGCGGCGGTAAATATCCGTTTATTCATAACCTATCTGGAATTTAAACAATAGTAACGCCGGCAACGGGCGGGAGCACTAAATCAAATCAGGGTATTTACCGGGGTTAAATTGACTTTGGGAAATTTAGCAAAAAAGTTTGGATATTGGCTGTCAATGGGTTTTGGCGCAAAATCACCCTGGTTATGGCAATTTGACGGATTGTAAAATTTGAGGCTTTACTATAGATTTGACCATAAATAATTCACCATGGAAAATAATAACGAGCTGATCCAAATATCCGAAACGAAAAAGATCATAAACGTTAAACGCGCTATGATCGATGGTTCAACCTTTGTTGACATCAGCGCAAAGAATATCAAAATAACCGACGCCAATTTGAGCGACCTGGAGATTGAAGGCGCTCAAATTGGCGGAGCATTTATCCACAACATCGGGATGCCGCCAGAAGGCCACCCTTTTTACGACCCGAATGCCCGCCAAAGGCCCGTCCGTTTTGAAAACTGCGACCTGCGCGATAGCGCGATCAGCAACTGTAACCTGGAAAACCTGGTTATTGATGACTGCAAGGTAACCGGGGTTAAAATAAACGGGATATTGCTGGAGGACCTGCTAAAATCATACGCAAAATAGCGGTTTTGAGACCCGCAAAACCGTTCATGCTGTGAACAAAAATGAACGCTTTTTTTGCTGCCGCGAAAATATTTCGTTGTCTTTTGCAGGTGTTTTGAAGGCTTTTCAACACCGTTTCGTAACCAGTTTGCATGCCTGTAGCGTCATTTTGAAACAGTTTGAAAAGCCTGTATTCGCACATTAACTATTGCTTCAGCAGTTGTATATCAAAGTTCAGTTTGATCTCATCGCCCAAAACCAGTCCGCCGCCTTCGGCAAGGATGTTCCAGGTTAGGCCGAAGTCTTTGCGGCTAATTTTGCCGCTGGCCTCGAAGCCGGCCCTTTGGTCGCCAAAGCGGCCGGTGGCGGCGCCGGTAAATTCCACGTCCAGCGTTACCGGTTGTTGTACGCCTTTAATACTGAGGTCGCCCGTAAGCTGGTAATCGCCTCCCTCCTTTTGTAATACGCCGTCAAAAGTGATAAACGGATGATTGGCCACGTCAAAAAAGTCCGGCGACTTAAGGTGCTTGTCACGGTCGGGATGTTTGGTGTCGATGCTGTCAACGGCTATGGAGGCTTTCACCCTGGCCTGGTCAAAGTCGTCGCCCACACATTCAACGGTCCCCTCAAAAGTGTTAAAAACGCCATTTACATTGGTGATGGCCAGGTGCTTCACTTTAAATTGTACCTGCGAGTGGCCTGCGTCGATCTTCCAGCTTGAATTTGTTGTCATGATATTATTTTTTTTGAATGTTTTTATACAGCCAAAATTAGCCCGTCTGATGCCCCGTAGGCGATGAACTGGATTAGGAAATGGAGACGGAATACTTAAACAAGATTAAGCGGTGCGGGTCCATAATCTGGAAGATATGCACCAGCGGGAATGTCTGCCGGGTTGACTCACCCGGTCTTTGCTTCGCTCGACCACCCTCTATTCCGCTTCGCGGGAGAGAGGGTAAGCTGCTGTTAATGTGTTGATTAAGCAATGCGGGCGAGTTTGCCCCTGATCTTGCTTAAGAATTCGGGCGTAATGCCCAGGTACGAAGCGATATATTTTTGCTGAACTTCGGCAATAATGTCGGGGTAGGCGGCTATAAAAGAGCGGTAGCGTTCTTCGGCCGAGGTTGAACAGGCCTCGATATAGCGTTTCTGCTGCCTGAGCATGCCTTTTTGAAAAACGATACGAAAATAGCGCTCGAACGAGGGGGAGCTTTGCAGCAAATGAGCTATAGACAAGCGCGGCAACAACAGCGCTTCGCCGTCGGTTAACGCTTTAGTATGGTAAGGCGTGGTTTGCTGGCTGAGGGAGCCATAAATATCCGACGCCCACCAGCCGGCGCCTGCAAAGCTGATCACGTGATCGCTGCCATTGCTGTCGGTGTAGTAGGTCATCATATAACCTTCGTTGGCAAACAGCATATATTTTGCCGGGTCGCCGCCTTTTACGATCAGTTCGCCGCGTTTAAACGGGCGGGAGATCAAAACGGACAACAATTGTTCCTTCTCCGTTTCGTTTAACTGGACGTGCTCGCTGAAGTTGGACAGGATGAGATTGCTTACCATAAGTTTTGATGTGCGCTAAATTAAGGAAATATTTTTGGGGCGTGTGTTAAATGTAATGGTCTTACACATCAAAGTGTAAACTAACAACAGGATTAATCACCAAAGGTGTCAACTTTTTTCAGGGATAGACACAGCCAAAAAGCGTTCATAAGGTGTTCATTTCCGGTCAAAAATGAACGCTTTTTGGCCATTTTCAGTTAAAGTGATTGTTTACGTTAAATGCATAATTGGCTTATTATCAATGCATTAAACCAGTTTATTTAAAGTGACAAAAGTGTTCACGTGTTCACGGATGAACACCCTGCCGCAACTAAAGCAACAAAAAGCCAAAATCTTTCAACCAAAATAAATAGATTTGGCTGATATAAACCAAGTACGCAGTACTTTATCTCACCATGCAACAATGAAACAACAAACATTATTATGTGGCCTGGCTTTGGCCGTTTTTGGCCTGGCCGGCCGCGCCGATGCGCAAACAAAGGGATCGCACTATTCGGCAGCCAATAAAACGGTTACCGTTTACCTTACTGCCAAAAACACCAAGGACCGGCTAACACAACAGGCTGAAAAGCTGCATTTTACTTCGAAACCGCAGCCGGTTGAGACGGAAGTCGCCGTTTTTGTGGACCCCTCGAAAACCTTCCAAACCATGCTGGGCATAGGCGGCGCGCTGACCGATGCATCCGCCGAAACGTTTTATAAACTCCCTAAAGACAAGCAAAAAGAACTGCTGACGGCCTATTATGACAAGGTTGCCGGCATAGGTTATACGCTTGGCCGTACCAATATTCAAAGCTGCGATTTTTCGAGTGATAGCTACAGTTATATAAAAACCGGGGATGTTTCACTGAAATCGTTCGATATCAGCCATGACATGAAATACCGCATCCCTTTTATAAAGGAAGTGATAGTCGCCGCGGGTGGTAAACTAAATTTGTTTGTTTCGCCGTGGAGCCCGCCGGGATGGATGAAAACCAACAACGATGTGTTGCATGGCGGTAAACTAAAACCCGAATACGATCAATCCTGGGCCAATTTCTATGTGAAATTCATCAAATCATACCAGAAAGAGGGTATACCTGTTTGGGGCCTTACCGTACAAAACGAGCCGATGGCCACTCAAACCTGGGAGTCGTGCCTGTACACTGCCGAGGATGAACGCGACTTTATTAAAAACTTTTTAGGCCCAACGTTGGCCAAAGCCGGCATGGGCAGCAAACGCCTCATCGCCTGGGACCATAACCGCGACCTGATGTACCAGCGCGCGAGCACCATTTTAGAGGATCCGCAGGCTGCAAAATACGTTTGGGGCATAGGCTACCATTGGTACGAAACCTGGACCGGCGCCGGGATGAACTTTGAAAACGAAAGACGCGTAGCGCAATCGTTCCCCGATAAACCGCTGATCTTCACCGAAGGCTGCGCGGAAACCTTCGACCTGAACAAAATTAACAGCTGGGATTTGGGCGAAAAGTACGGATGGTCCATGATGAACGACTTTAACGCCGGCACCGTAGGCTGGACCGATTGGAATGTGTTGCTGGACGAACAGGGCGGCCCTAACCATGTAGGCAATTTCTGCTTCGCCCCGGTACATGCCAATACCAAAACCGGTGAGCTGATGTACACCAATTCATATTACTATATTGGGCATTTCTCGAAATTCATCCACCCCGGCGCCAAACGCATCGTGAGCGCCGCCAGCCGCGATATGCTGCTAAGCACCGCCTACATCAATGCCGATGGCAAAATAGCTGTAGTGGTGATGAACAAAACTGATAAGGATATTGAGTATTACCTGTGGATAAAAGGCAAAGCCGCCAAAACTACCGCCCCGGCACATTCGATAGCGACGCTGGTGGTGGAGTAGTGGTGAAAGGCGAAAGGTGAAGGGTAAAAGGTAAAACAGATCAGGCTTGCAATTTTTTGCAAACCTGATCTGTTTAGGCCTGGATCGATTTACTTAAACTTGCTAAAATGATAGGTATATGTGAGAAGGACGTACCGCTTTAACACCTGGTTTTGCACATCGTTTATCGTATTGGCGATAACATAATGGTTCGAGCTGACATTTTGGTTCAGAATATCATAACAAATGAGCCCGACCTCACCTTTGCCGCCTTTTTGAATACGTTTGGTCACCAAAAAATTCAACAGGTTTGAGCTGCGCTCAAAGCCTGGCGCTACCAGGGGATTATAATTATAGTTATAGCTGGCCCGCCAATGAAAACTTTCGGGTAAACTTATATCGACAGCCATCCCGGCGCCTTGCATGGTATAGCTGGTGTTGGGGTAATTAACCAATTGATATTGCGTAGTCGCATAGTTGATGCTGAACGAAGGTTCTAAGGTTATCAAATCGTTCCAGGTGAGGTCAAGCTGCGGCTTTAAAATAATATTTTGCGTGTTTTGATAGCCGTTTTGCTGATTCACAATAAAAAAGTTATGCCCTGCGGATGCGTTGTAATTTGCAAGGATATCAAGTTCCCACTTTCCATGCTTTTTGAACCGCTTGTTGAAATATCCGTTCAAATAGGCAGTAAAGCGACCGTTCCGGTTGATTGGCGTCGTTACGGTCGCTCCTTCGGCGTTGATGCTTTGCTCGTTAACGATGGTATTACTTTCGAGCACGATATGGGAGTTTACATAAATATTCAGGCCCTCCTGATATTTATTATCGCGATACTCGATGTTGATATTGTGAAAGTAAGTGGGCTTCAGGTTAGGATTGCCTATAAAAGTATACAATGGGGTATATACAATGGTAACAGGTTGCAAATTATTGATCGACGGCTGCTGCACCGATTCGCCATAGCTTAAAGTGAAATCGCTTACATGCACCTCGCCTGAAGGGAGTAAATAATAAAAGTTTTGATCGATATCATTGGTATAGCTGTCAAAATGATTGCCGATTTGTTGCGTTTGGCCTGTTAACCCTGCCTTAATGGAGATATTGTCGGTAAAATTATAGGTAAGCTGGGGCGATAAGCTCTCGCCCCAAAGCGTGCGGATCAGGTCGCTGCTTTGGTCGGGAACGATAATGCTGTAAAAACCTGTTTTTAAATCCTCGTCGTAGGTAAGTAAATCACCATTATTTTGATCGTGCAAGCCGATTACGGATACATCAGCGGATAGTTTTTTGGTGATGGGGTAGTGGTATGCGGCGCTAATCAGCTCGGAAGCGTCGCCATTTGTGTTTTTGGCGGATCGCCTTAGCGTATCAGATGGCAGCGCCGCGGCAAATGATAGCAGATCCTGGTTATTAAAATCGATGCTGTTTTGGGGATGAAAGCTGAGGTTATTTGATATGGTTATCGACGCTCCCTTTTTATCGAGTTTATGGTAATAGCTTAAATTATGGGTATATTGAAATTCGTTGCTGCTGCCGTGATCGCTGTTTACCGTTGTGCTGAGCAACGGCACATAAGTATTTGACTCCGTACTGTTGCTGCTATTTATATTATCGCGATAATCGTAATCCATATCAGGGTAATACTTTACAATCGTTAGCGAATCAGGGTTCCATTCCGTCTCCGCATGAAAGTTTTGGGTGTTTAACCGTTGGTGCTGCAGGTTTTCTGATAAGGTGTTAAATATCGTATCAGTTATGTCCTGCTGTTTCCTGGTCGTAGAGTTATTATCACTTATGCTGTTGTTAAATCTATATTCTATATGCAGTTTAAACGTTTTGGTAATGTCTTTAGTAAAATTTACATTGCCTGTGCTGGCGGTACTCAGGCCCGCAACGCCGAAGCCGTTGGGGTAAGTATTAAACCCGCCGTAATTGCCAGAAAAACTTCCTGAACTGCTGATGTTATCGCTGTTCAATTTGGCGCTTAGCTGCAGATCGTCCTGGAATTTGGCTAAAAAGCCTGAAGCCACATACTTGTCCTGTGTGCCGCCGCCTGCGCCTATCGTAGTTAAAAAGCCTTTTGCAAACTTCTTTTTAAATTTCAGATTCAGAATCTTGTCCACCTTGTAGTCTGGCACCAAATGGTCCGGGTCATTATCGCGATCGTCATAAACCTGCACTTTCGATATCATCTCAGCTTCCAGGTTTCTTGTAGCGACCGTCGGGTCATTTGCAAAAAAGGTTTTACCGTCTATTTTAATTTTCGAAACGTTGTGACCGTTTACCGTAATAGCTCCGCTTATGTCAACCTGCACACCAGGCAGTTTTTTTAGTAAATCTTCCACAAGGGCATTCGGCCGGGTTTTAAACGCTTCGGCGTCAAACTCGATGGTGTCTTTTTTCATGATCACCGGGATGCGTTCACCTTTTACGGTCACTTCCTGCAGCATTTTTGCCGAAAGGTATATTTTGCCCAAGTCGGTCACCTGGCCCAGTATAAATTTGATACGGACATGGACGTTTTGATAACCCACATGCGAAATCAGCAGGCGCGATGGTTCTTCCCTCAGATTGCGCAGCGTAAACGCGCCATTTTTATCGGTAACAGTGTAAGCTGCCAACGAGGAATCTTTCAGCTCCAAAACCGACACCGTGGCCAGTTGTACCGGCTGATTGGTGACTGAATCGAGCACCAGCCCTTTGACGGCGCCGTGGTTTTGTGCTTTTGTTACGATGATTGTGATGCAAAACAGTAGAAATAGAAATATACGGCGCATTAAAGGTGATGAGGTTAGTTGTTTTAATAAATGATAAAACCATCAGGCTGGGGTTCTGCCACAAATAACGGCTGAAGGGTTAAAGATATTATTTGCCCAACTAAAACTTTAGTGACGGTTGGCGAAATCGCTTTTGTCTCAAAAAAATTACCAAATACCGTAATAGTAATAGCAATGTAATAAAACGCCCGGCTAAGGATCTCTTAACAATACGTCTATCAGAAACTCATCTTTAGGCATCGGTTTTTTCTTAATTTTGAATATGAATTAAATTTGAAGTATGGGAAAGTTCTTCACCAGCATGCTCGATCACCACAAAGAGTTTATCGAAAGACAAAGAATGTTTTTTGTGGCTTCGGCGCCGCTTAACCCGGGCGGGCATGTGAACCTGTCGCCAAAGGGGATGGATAGTTTCCGGATTTTTTCCGAAAACAAGGTGGCCTACATGGACATCATCGGCAGCGGGAACGAAACTTCGGCCCACATTCTGGAGAATGGCCGGATAACGTTTATGTTTTGTGCCTTTGACGGCCCGCCGCTCATCCTGCGTTTATATGGCAAAGGCTATGCCGTTTTGCCGGGCGACGAAGACTGGCCCGGGCTTTCTTCACGTTTTACCCTGGTGATGTCAACCCGGCAAATTATTGTGGCCGATATAGATATGGTGCAAACGTCCTGCGGGTTCGGCGTACCTTATTACGAGTACGTTGGCGAACGCGATCAAGTATTCAAATGGGCAGCCAATAAAGGAATGGACGGGCTGGAAACCTACAAAGCAGAAAAGAACCTCGTTAGCCTGGATGGTTTACCCACGGCACTGGCTAAGGTGTAAACCCAAGTCAGTTATAAGGCTATTTGGCCCATCAATTTCCCATTCATTGCCACAAAGCCTTCCGCAGCCTTTACGCCCAATTCCCTGCCCCTGAAATCTTCCATCGCAGCGTGGCCGCAGCCATAAATCCCCGGCGGGTCCTGGCTCACGTGGCAGTAAACCGATTTGCGTTTTAACTCCTGCGTATCAGTAATATCTACAAAAACGTCAGGGTGAAACCCCAGCGTTTGTTCACCGGTACAAACTTCAAAAAAGTACAGGCTAAACTTGTTTGCAGCCCGTATCCAGCTTTGGATGGTCAGCAAGCTGGCACACTGGTGGTCTTTATGCGAATCGATAGGCCAATGAGTAAAAACAACATCGGGTTTTTCATCCGCCAAAAGGCTTTGCAGGTGTTTCAGCGTGTCATTGCTCACCACGGTGTCGCCATCGATCTGTCCCGCAAATACGGGTTTGGTGTTTAGTACTTTACACGCGTTTATCGCTTCCTGCTTGCGGACGCTTGCCGCCTCGCCGTGGCTTTTACCATCTATACCGGCTTCACCGGTGGTCAGGTAAATAATGGTGACTTCGTGGCCTGCATTTACCAACTTAGCCAATGTACCCCCGGCGCCGCTCTCCGGATCGTCGGGATGGCCGCCTACGCATACGATTTTTTTCTTGTCTGATGGCTTGACCGGTTTTGCGTGCAGCAACCCGGGCAACGTCAGCACACCGATGCCGGCAGCAGCGCTTTTTACAAAAGTTCTGCGTGAGTTATTTGAAGCATCCATATCAATAATTTGAATTACCTATTCGAAAACGACTGTTTTATTTGCAAAAACAAATACCCTGTCCTCAAAAACAAGCTTCAGCGCATTGGCCAGCACTGCGGTTTCTATCTCGCGCCCTGCTTTCATCATGTCAGCCGCCGAGAAGGAATGGTTGACCGGGATGATCTGCTGCGCGATGATCGGCCCTTCATCTAATTCGTTCGATACAAAATGCGCTGTGGCGCCGATCAGTTTCACCCCGCGCTCATAAGCTTTCTTATAAGGATTTGCCCCGACAAACGCCGGCAAAAACGAATGATGGATATTGATGATACGCATCGGAAACCGGTCGACAAAGCCGGGCGACAATATCCGCATAAATTTGGCCAGCACGATATAATCGGGTGTATATTTATTGATGACATCCAGAATCCCCGCTTCAAACTCGTCCTTTGAACCCAGCTCATGAGATATGAAATAAAAGGGGATGTCAAACCGCCTGCAAATGTCCCCCAAAACTGCATGATTGCCAATCACTGCCTTTACAGTTGCGCCAAGTGTTCCATAAAAGTTCCGCACTAGTATATCTGCCAGGCAATGAAATTCTTTCGTAACCAAAACGATCACCTCCTTATCGGGAAGCGGGTTGATATGGATATCGGCATCAGGCGGAAGCACTTCGCGTAGTTTTGGGGCAATAAAATCGCCATTGCCGGCGTGGGTTACATCCAACCGCATAAAAAACCGGTTGTTTTCCTCGTCGACGTGTTCCCCCATCGACACAATATTCAACTGTGCCCTTGCCAGCACAGCGGTTATTGACGCCACAAGCCCAACCTGGTCGGTGCATTGAATAACAATGATCATAATTGCGAAAAGTAATGGGGTAAATATAGTTGATTGGGTTGATTAAGTTGATTAAGGTGATTTCCTTGATTGAAAAACAAAAAATCGGTAACAAAATCAGATATTTGACGTCAGAATAAAAAATTGTATAAATGATTATGCGGTATTTTTTGTGTTTCATTTGCCCGCCTGTTGCTATACTCACCACGGGTAGAATGGGTTCATTTGTGCTGAACATCATCCTAACTATTTTCCTTTGGGTTCCCGGCATCATCCACGCTATTTTGGTTGTGAATGATTATTATGAGGACAGGCGTTTCAATCGTTATATGCGCGAAGTGCGCAGAAGATATTAAATGCAATGGCGGGATTGAAGCCTGCATGTCTGCCAAAATTTTCATAATAAGCAAATTCGCAAGAGTGGCTCTCGAATTTTTATTAATTTCGCGCACGATTAATTTTAATTTGATTGTGCCCGGACATGTTGGTTAACAAGGTTGTTGTGAGGTTTCTTTTTTGTCTGTTGTTAACAGTTAACTTCTTCGCAGCATTTAGCCAAAAAAAAACTATTGATCTGCTTGGTGCGTTGAAGGCGGCTCAGCAGCAAAGCAACTACCTTACCGATACGGGTAACGTTGCGCTTTTGAACAAACTGGCCCACCAATACCTTTATGAAAATGCCGACAGTTCGCTGTTTTATGCTAAAAAGGCGCTTAGCCTGGCGCAATCACAAAACTTTATGGCCGGGCAAGCCAGGTCGTGGCATAGCATGGGCCGGGCTTATTATGTAATAGGCAACTACGACCTTTCCCTTGACGCGGCAAACCGGCTGATGGTGATCAGCAATAAAATTAATTACCTGTCCGGTGTCGGTGGGGCCTACCAAATCACCGGGTTGATCTACCTGGAGCAAAACAAGTACAGCGAATCAATCGCCAATCTTAATAAATCACTTGATCTGTTCAATCACCTGGGGGATAACGGCCAGATCGGAAGAAGCTTTTTTAACCTGGCTATTTGTTATGACGACCTGGGAAAATCGGCAAAGGCATTCTACTACGTAAACAAAGCCATAGCCGCAGCAGACATAGTCAAAGATACAACGCTGCTTTCGATGGCGCAAAACAGGGCGGGAGAGATATATTATCATTTAAAGGACTACAAAAAAGCGCTGGCCTACTATCAACAGGTTGCCGACGGGAAAAGCACTACAAAATGGGAGCGGGATTTTGCGTTATCAGGAATTGCGCTGTGTAATTATGATCTTGGTAAATACAGAGAGGCCATAGCCGCCGCACAAAAAAGTTATCGGCTCAGCAGGCAGGTCAACTCGGCATCTGATGCTTTAAGGGCGCTGGGGGTGCTATCCGAAAGTTATGCAGCTGTTAAGGATTACCGGAATGCCTACGAATACCAGGTGCAGTTTAGAAAACTAAACGATAGCGCTTTTAACAGCGAAAGGGAAAAGGAAATAAATTACCTTCATTTAAAGCAGCAGCAGGCCGACAACAAAAGGCTCGAAAGCGAAGTTAAAAATAAAGAGGCAGAACTGTCCTTCAGATCAAAGTTGCTTTTTTTCAGGAATATTATTGCTGCCGCTACCATAGTTTTTGTGATCTACATCATTGTAAGCAACCGGCAAAAAACATTCTTAAATAAGATGCTGAAAGAGCAGAACGAGGAAATACTACAGCAATCGGAAAAGATTTCAGAACAGAAAGAGGTACTCGATCAGCTAAATAATACCAAAAATCAATTATTCTCGGTAATCAGTCACGACCTCAGGAGCCCTTTTGCGGCCATTCTGCAATCCATCGATGCAATTCGTAGCGGAGATATCTCTGCCACAGAGCAAACGGAATTGCTTGACGATTTTTACCGGCAGGTAAACCTGGTGACAACCATGGTAAACAATTTGCTGGCCTGGGCAAACAGCCAGCAGGAGGGTATAAAATGCCACCCGGTAACACTCAACGTTACGCAGGTTGTTGAAGACATCGCGTCCATATCGGGGTTCCTGGCAAAAAACAAGAATATCTTTTTAGATCATCAACATAACGATGAACACCTTGTGTTCGCCGATGCGGACCATGTAAGGATCATCGTTCAAAACCTTGTTGGTAATGCCATTAAGTTTACGCGCAAAGGCGGCGTAGTACAAATCAGCTACACCGTTGACGCCGACTTTATCGCTATCCATGTTAAGGACAGCGGCGTGGGCATAAAGGCCGACAAATTGAATAAACTATTTAAAGTAACAGGCAAGGAAATATCCGGCTATGGCACAAATAATGAGGCCGGGGCAGGCATAGGGCTTGCGCTGATCAAACAGTTCACGGATGCCAACAATGGCAAGCTTGATGTGCATAGCAAGTATGGCGAGGGTTCTGAATTTATAGTGTACCTACCGCGGGCGTAAGCCCGACATGCTAAAGCCGCCCAATGGTTTCGCCCAAAATCATTTATATTTAACAACCAATTTTAACTTATGAGCTCAAGGAGGGATTTTATTCAAAAATCAGCCCTGGTTGCAGGTGGCAGTTTGCTTGCATCATCCTTAAATAACCAGGCATTTGCCATTTTTAAAAACAGGATAATGCCAAGCGACCAGCTTAACGTCGGAGCGGTGGGCATCAATGGTATGGGCTGGACGGACGTGGAATCGGCACTGAAAGTACCCGGCGTTAACCTGGTGGCCATTTGCGATGTGGACAAAAATGTAATGGACCGCCGCATGGCCGACCTGGCAAAAATGAATTACGACACCAGCAAAGTAAAACGTTACGACGATTACCGCGCGCTACTCGACGACAAAAATGTGGATGTAGTGATCGTTGGGACACCCGACCACTGGCACGCGCTAATCATGATGCACGCCTGCGAAGCCGGGAAGGATGTTTATTGCGAAAAACCGGTGGGCAACTCCATCGGCGAATGCCAGGCGATGGTAAAAGCACAACAACGCTATAACCGCGCTGTGCAGGTGGGGCAGTGGCAGCGCAGCCAGCAGCATTTTAGAGATGCGATGGACTTTGTGCACAGCGGGGTTTTAGGCAATATCCGCACGGTAAAGGTTTGGTGTTATCTGTCATGGGCCAGGCCGGGAGCTATCATTCCCGACAGTACCCCGCCGCCGGGCGTAAACTATGCAGGCTGGCTGGGCCCGGCTAAAACCGTTCCTTTTAACGCTAACCGCTTTCATTTTAATTTTCGCTGGTTCTGGGACTATGCCGGCGGCCTGATGACCGACTGGGGCGTGCATTTGCTGGATTATGGCTTGATTGGAATGAATATGCCTATACCTAAAACCGTTTCGGCATTGGGCGGCCGCTTTGCTTACCCCGATCTGTTTGAAGAAACACCCGATACGCTGACTACTTTATATGAGTTTGACGGATTTAACATGGTTTGGGATTCGGCGCTGGGTATCGACAATGGGCCTTATGGCCGCGAGCACGGCATAGCTTACATCGGCAACAATGGCACCCTTATTTTGGACCGCCAGGGTTGGGAGGTTATAGAAGAACACAGCAGCAAAAACAAAGTAAGCAAGCCGCTGGCGAAAGTGTCGGATGATGGGCCCGACGAGCACTGGAAAAACTTTGTGAGCGTGGTGAAATCGAGAAAGTTTGAAGATTTGCACTGCCCCGTACAAGCGGCCGCGCACGTTGCAACGGTTGCACAAATGGGAAATATTGCCTACCGCAGCGGAAAAAAACTGGAATGGAACGAAGCAGGGCAGGAGTTTACGGATAAGACAGTTAACAAAGAATACTGGATAAAGGAATATCATAACGGTTATAAATTGCCGAAAGTGTAGAGAGATTTCGGAAGTCGGATTTTCGATTTCGGATTTATTTAAAGGCCCACCAATTTCCGGCCAAAGCAATTTAAACAAACGCTGTAGCGATGCTTTATGTAGATTACTTGTTTCGGTGCCATCTACATAATATCAAATCCGACATCGAAAATCCGAAATCCGAAATAAATAACCACTTTTGCAGTGATCTATGCAAAAGAGCAAGCTGTTAATTATTGACGATGAGGAACGCCTGCGTAACCTGCTGGCCAGGATACTGCAGCTGGAGGGTTACGATGTGCTGGTGGCCGCAACAGGCAAGGAAGGATTGAAAAAACTCCAGCAGGAGACCATACCTGTAGTGATCAGCGATGTAAAGCTGCCTGACGTCAATGGTATCGAGCTCACTTCACAAATAAAAACGGCCTTCCCCGCAACTGAAATTATCGTTGTTACTGCCTTCGGTACTATCAACGATGGGGTAAAGGCTATCAAATCAGGTGCCTTTGATTATATCACCAAGGGCGACGATAATGAAAAGATCATCCCACTGGTAAGCAAGGCGATGGACAAGGCGCTATTGCAATACAGGGTGATCGAGTTGGAACAGAAGCTAACCAGCAGATTCAGCTTCGAAGGCCTTATCGGTAAGTCAGCGGCGATAACCGATGCGATCAAGCTTGCGCAAAAGGTGGCGCTGACCGATACAACGGTATTGTTACTGGGCGAAACGGGTACCGGCAAGGAGCTTTTTGCTGAGGCTATCCACCAGGCTAGCCCGAGGCATACTAAATCGTTCGTGGCGGTTAATTGCAGTGCTTTTACCAAGGAATTGCTCGAGAGTGAGCTTTTCGGGCACAAAGCGGGATCGTTTACGGGTGCTGTAAAAGATAAAAAAGGCCTTTTTGAAGAAGCCGACAACGGGACAATATTTTTGGACGAGATAGGCGAACTGGACCATGACTTGCAGGCCAAATTACTGCGTGTGCTGGAGTCACAGCAGTTTTTAAAAATAGGCGATACCAAACCTACCAAAGTTAATGCACGCATTCTTGCTGCGACAAACCGCAATTTGCAAGACGAGGTAAGCAAGGAAAAATTCCGGTCGGATCTTTTCTATCGCTTGTCCGTTTTCCAGATCACGCTGCCGGCGCTGCGCGAACGAAAAAAGGACATCAAGCTGCTGGCCGAATATTTTATGAACTATTTCGGGCTGAAGGTGAAAAAACAGTTCACCGCCATGACGGATAAATTTATCGAAAAACTGGAGGCCTATAACTGGCCGGGCAATATCCGTGAGCTAAAAAACATTATTGAGCGTGCCGTAATCCTGGCTGACGGCGATGTGCTGGACGAAACCCTGCTGCCTTATGAAATGCAGGAACCACAGCCATCCAAAAGCGGCAGCCTTCCCTCTACCTTCGACCTTTCGTCCATCGAAAAGCACCATATCCAGCGTGTATTGAACCACACCCACGGCAACCGCGCCGAAGCAGCCCGGCTGCTCAACATCGGCGTGGCCACGTTGTACAGAAAATTAAAGGATTACGGGTTGGAGTAAACACTCTTCGGTCCGCAAAGACATTCCGCGGTAAAATTCAATGCCGCCGGCCCCGTCGGAGCCAAATATCGGTAGCCAAGCGTTAATGGAATGACAACCGCGCCATAGGTACGGAACAGCCGCCATAAATTTGCCGTAATGTCGCTTTGTTTGTTGCCTGCCTACGGCACGCTTTTTTTCTCCTGTTAATTTCTCTACCGATATTTTGCACTTACGGCGCATTCTTATCGATGGCAAATTTCAAATCAACATCTTCTGCACATTTGCACATTTGCACATTTGCACATTTGCACATCCGCACATCAATCCCCATCCTTCTTCTCCTCCAAAATCACAAACGCGCTTCGTTTTGGCGCCGGCAATTCTGCCTTTTCACCTTTCACATATTTCCATATCACTTCATTCAGCAAAAGGTCTGGTACCGCATCTTCTTTAGCAAGGTTAAAATTTTGTGAACGATGGCTGCTTTCGTTGTCGGCAATGTTGCGTTTTTCCAGGTCCACTTTCGCAGGAATGGCCGTAAAGGCAGCCGCATCGGGCTTATTGGTGAAGCATTCATAAAGTGGCACCGCCGCGGCATCATACTGGCTCATCGGCGGCAGGCCCAGGATAAGTTCAATGGTCCTCAATACGCCCGATGTCGAATACATGTTATGGATCACCATATTGCGCTTTACATAAGGTCCGGCCAGGTAAACCGGGGAGCGATGAGCGTCGATATGATCGGGGCCGTTTTGGGCGTCGTCCTCTAAAACAATTACTACTGATTCTTTCCAAACCGGGCTTTTCGACAGGTGCTCCAGCATCAGGCCCACACTCTGGTCATTATCTGCCACGGCAGCAATGGGCGAAATGGCACCCTTGTGCTGCCCGCTGGTATGGTCGTTGCTGAAACGAATGGTGCTCAGGTGCGGCAGTTTGTTGATCGCGACCAGCGAATCAAAATCATGCGCCCAAACCTGCTCTCTGTAGCGGTCGGTTATGCCCAGGTCAAAACTGGGCGCTTTTTTGCAATAGTGGCCTTCGAGCACTTTGATATTGGGTTTATAATCGTCGGCAAACTCACCGTACGTGCGGTAGCTTACGCCGGCACGCTGGCAGTAATCCCAAATATAACCGTCGCGCGGGTCGCCGATCTTACGTGTGCCTTCCGAATCGTAATTACCGCCGCGCCCGCCATAGCTGGTGGGCCAGGTTTTTTCGATAAAATCGGTGGAATAGGCAGCGGTGCTCCAGTTATGGCCGTCGGCGCTTACTTCGGCATCTACATAAAAGTTATCCAGCAGCAAAAAGTTATTGGCTATGCTATGCTGGTTAGGTGTCACTTTCTCGCCAAAAATACACAGCGAGGTATCGCCGTTGCCTTTGGTCATATCGCCTAAAACCTGGTCGTAAGTGCGGTTTTCTTTGATGATATAAAACACATATTTAATGGGCGATTTCTCGCCTTTGCGGCGTGGTATCGGGTTGCCTGCGACACCCGCTGCGACAGCTGCAACGTTGTTATTAAAAGGTGTGTTAGCGTACACTTGTTTAGTATACGTCTTCATCTTAATCGCCGAGGGCTCATCAATAAGTGATAGTTTCCCCCAAAACAACCCGCCGATGTATTGGTCGCCTCGGGTAGTCGGCGCTTTTTTGACGCCGCTGTTATCGGTCTTCTTCACCGGCTGCGGGCCCTGCGGGTTGGCCATGCTGGTAAAACCTTTGCCATTTGCCACTAAAATTTTGTTGCCCAGCGTACGCACGTAAGTAGGGTACCAGCCGACAGGGATAAAACCCTTGCTGCGTGCTTCGCCGGCTTTGCTCACATCGAACACCGCCAGGCAATTGTTGTCGGCATTGGCGATATAAAGCGTTTTCTGGTCGGGCGAGAGGGCCAGCCCGTTGGTAGTTGAACCGGTAAGTTTTGTGGGATAAAGCGTAGCTGAAATAACTTCCAGCGTTTTATGCGTTGCTGTACTGATGACCGAAACGGAGTTATCGTTGGCGTTGGCTACGTATAAAATAGTGCCTTTGCTGTTCAAAAGCAGTTCGTTCGGGTGACTGCCGGCTTTAATGTTGGCCGTAATAGCGCCGGTTTGTGTATTGTAGCAGGTTACTTCACTGCCGCCCCAAATGGAAATGTATAGGGTACGCTCATCAGGCGAGAGGATGCAGCTGTAAGCCTCGGCAGCGAGCTTGACGCGTTTGATGATGCTTTTTTTCGCTGGGTCGATCACATACAAGGCGCTGTCTTCTTTGGTAACGGTGTACAGCCGCGTGCCGGCTATATTCACGGCAATCCCTGTGGTGCATATTTTCTCTTTCGGCCAGGACTTTCCGAGTTTTATCGTATCACATTTGCCAATCTTCTTATTTTCAATATGGAATGCCATGATCCAGTTATCATTCCCGCCGCCGGCATACAGCATTTTCTCGTCATGGCTAAACGCCAGCCCGTACCACGACTTGCCCACGATCCTCGTATCCAGCAATCTCTCCGTTTTTGGGTCGATCAGCTGTACGCTCTGCGTACTTTCGCCGTTATTGGTCACCGCGAGCAGGTTGCCCGAAGCGGAAAGCTGCATATTGAGCGGCAGGTCACCCAAAGGAAGCGAGCGGCCGGCCGGGCTCAACTTCCAACCGTTGGGCAGGAGTACCTGGTCGGCTTTGGCGATCTTGCCGGGAGTTTGCGCTCGTGTTATTGAGACGATCATCCCGAAAGCTATCGGGAGCAGCAGGAGTTTTATTTTCATGGCTGATAAAATGGATGATCAAAATTAAGAATTGATTTTGACGCCCGTGCCATCTTAACAGAAAGTTAATATGACGATGTTGGATGAACGTCGGGTAGCGCGTGTCAGCCGGGGGGCGAAGGCATTTCGCCCCTCACAAATGTGCAACCTTTACAACTGACTACAACCCTTACAACTAAAAACAACTGTAACAAAACCGTACACCTACCGTTCGGAATTGCAACATATTAAGCACGGCAAATCTGTTTTAACTTACAGAAAATCAATTATTTATCATACCGGCATGAATGTTAGTTTAAATTATTGCTAAAAAAGTGGAACGTGCGGCGCATTCGCGCGTCATATTCAATTACTTATCAGTTGCTAACAAGCAGCCCGCTGACAGTACCAATGAACTATTGAACAAGTGAACTAATGAACCAGCTATGATACGAAACTATTTTAAGATCGCCATACGGCAATTCCGCAAACAAAAGATGTATGCGGCCATCAAGATTGGGGGTTTTGCGTTTAGCATTGCCGCCTGTTTGTTAATTGCGCTGTATATACGCAACGAGTTGAGCTATGATAAATCTTATCCGGATACCAACCGTATTTTCCGCGTGGTGGGCACATATACCAATAATGGCACCGTTAACAAAGGGGTAGAATGGCCGGCGCCATTGGCCAAAGCCTTAAAAAAAGATTTTCCGCAAATAGCGGTGTCGGGCCGGCTGATGCCCAACACCCTGATGGGCGCGGGTACGGCCGAAGTGCGCCGTGCCGACCATGTTGAAAACAGCTACGAGGAAGGCATCACCTTTGCCGATCAAAGCATGCTGGATATATTAAAGCTGCCCATGGTTTATGGCGACCGCTCGCATGCCCTTGCCAGCCCGCGTACCGTGGTGATCTCCAGGAGAAAAGCTGATAAGTATTTCCCCGGCCAAAACCCGGTTAGCAAGGTGATGTACTTTAATGACGACAAGACGAAACCTTACACGGTTGGCGGCGTGATGGAGAACTTTCCGGCAACATCACACCTCCAATACGATTTTTTAATAACGCTTACCGGCATGGAGTTTTGGGGCGGCGAACAAAACAATTGGGGCGACTGGAATTACCCCAGCTACGTGCTGCTGAAACCCGGTACAGACGTAAAGGCTTTTGAACAGAAAATAACCAGGGACGTTGTGCACAATTATTTGCTCCCGGATATGAGAAAGGGCGGTATGAAAAATGCCGAACAGGAGGCCTCCAAATTTAAGCTGGTGCTGCAACCGGTAAGCGACATTAACCTTTATTCGTACGATATACCGGATGGGCTTTCGCATGGTGATATTCGCTTTATCTGGCTTTTTGGCGGCGTGGCGGCGTTTATCCTCATCATCGCCTGCATCAACTTTGTAAACCTGGCCACCGCAAAATCAGCCAACCGGGCTAAGGAGGTGGGTTTGCGTAAGGTGGTAGGCTCGCAACGCAGCAGTTTGATCAAGCAGTTTTTAGCCGAATCGCTGATGTACAGTTGCATTTCTTTCGTCGTCGGTTTATTGCTGGCCTGGCTGTTGCTGCCTTATTTCAATACACTTGCCTCCAAATCGTTAACCATGCCCTGGGGCGAATGGTGGCTGCTGCCGGTAATCCTGTTTTCAGCCTTTTCTATCGGCATTATTGCCGGTTTATACCCCGCGTTCTACCTGTCGGCATTCAAGCCTGCACAGGTGCTGAAAGGTGCGATAAGTACCGGCAGCAAAGGCTCGGTATTGCGCAACGCCCTGGTGGTTTTCCAGTTTACAGCATCGATTATGCTCATTATCGGCACCATGGTTATTTATAACCAGATGCATTTTATCCTTAACCAAAAGGTTGGTTTTGATAAGGACCAGGTGGTCATCGTCCAAGGCACAAATACGTTGAGCGATAAAAACGTAAGAAGCTTCAAAACTGAGCTGCAAAAACTGGCATCGGTAAAAAGTGTTTCTATAAGCGACTACCTGCCCATTCAGGGCGGCACCAAGCGCAACGGCAATACCTTTTTTATTGATGGCAGGACAAAGCTCGACGCGGGCATAAGCGGCCAGTTTTGGCAAATTGACGACACCTACCTGAAAACATTGGGCATTAAACTGGTTGAAGGCCGCAACTTTTCGTACGATATGTCTGACGATACCGCCGGTAAAACGCTTATTATTAACCAAACCCTGGCTAAAAAGCTCAACCTCAAACACCCCATCGGCGCGCGCATTACCCAGGGCAATACGTTTACTGTTATCGGCGTGGTGCAGGATTTTAATTTTGAAAACATGCACGACCAGATCGGCCCACTGGCGATGCATTTCGGGATCAGTCCTTCAATGGTTAGCGTGAAAGTTAAAGGGGCGGATATGAAAAACACCGTGCTATCCATCACAGCCACCTGGAAACAATTCGCACCGGATCAGCCCATCCGCTATAGCTTTTTGGACGAAAGCTTTGCCAGCATGTATGCGGACGTAACGCGCATGGGCCATATTTTCACCACCTTCGCCATACTGGCCATCATCATCGCTTGCCTTGGCCTTTTTGCCCTGTCAGCCTTTATGGCGGAACAACGCAGCAAGGAGATCGGCATCCGCAAAGTGCTGGGCGCCAGCGTAAGCGGTATTACGACGTTGCTATCGATCGATTTTGTAAAACTCGTCGCCATAGCCATCCTCATCGCTTCGCCTGTAGCCTGGTGGGCCATGAACAAGTGGCTGCAGGGTTTTGCCTACAGCGAGCCGTTGCACTGGTGGATTTTTGCTTCGGCGGGGTTGGTCGCGATATTGATTGCGCTGATCACCGTTAGTTTTCAATCTGTTAAAGCCGCTTTGATGAACCCGGTACAGAGTTTGAAGGCGGAGTGAAAGTCTGAACCGCTGATT
>DASRTD010000049.1:0-3623 GCA_035656115.1 Mucilaginibacter sp. | reverse complement strand
CTTTTTCATCATAGGTTTCGCCGTTTGCCCAGGTGTTCCTTGGATAGAGTATCGCATCAGGAACATCGGGGCAGGTAACGGGCATCTGGAGGTTAAATATAGGATGGTCGATGTAGGGTACGTTATGGAGTTCGCCGTTTAGCGCGGCGCTGATCATGGCGCGGGTATATTTTAGCCTGATCCGTTTACCGGTGCCGTAAGGTCCGCCGGTCCAGCCGGTGTTTACCAGCCACACATTTACTTCGTGCGTCTTAATTTTCCGCCCGAGCAGGTTGGCGTAAACTACCGGGTTCAACGGAAGAAATGCTTCGCCGAAACAAGGTGAGAACGCAGCCACCGGCTCGGTTATGCCTGCTTCGGTGCCGGCTACTTTAGCGGTATATCCCGAAATAAAGTAATACATGGCCTGTTCGGCTGTCAGTTTTGAAATGGGCGGCAAAATGCCGAATGCGTCAGCCGTCAGGAAAAATATGTTTTTTGGAGAACTGCCGATCGACGGCCTTACCGCATTGTTTACATAATCAAGCGGATAGGCAACGCGCGTATTTTCGGTTTTGTCGATGTTTGAAAAATTGACGGTGCGCGTACCGGGATAGAAATTGATATTTTCAAGCAGCGAACCATACCTGATGGCGCTGAATATCTGCGGCTCGCTTTCAGGGGTCAGGTTAACGCATTTTGCATAACAGCCGCCCTCAAAATTAAATATAGTGTAGTCGCTCCATCCGTGTTCATCATCGCCGATCAAATTCCTCTCAGGGTCGGCAGACAAGGTTGTTTTGCCTGTGCCCGAAAGTCCAAAAAATACGGCGGTATCGCCTTTTGCGCCGGTATTGGCCGAGCAGTGCATGGAAAGCACCTTCCTTTCCAACGGCAGGACAAAATTCAAAACAGAAAAAATGCCTTTTTTAATCTCGCCGGTATAACCCGTACCGCCTATCAGTATTATTTTTTTGCTGAAGTTGATGATTGAAAAATTATGCTGGCGGGTGCCGTCGATGGCCGGGTCGGCTTTGAAGCCCGGGGCAGCAATAATGGTCCACTCCGGCTTTGCTTCTGCATGGACCACATCCGGGCGCAGAAACAGGTGGTGCACAAACAAGTTTTGATAGGCGGTTTCAGTTATCACCCGGATATCGATATGATACTTCTCGTTAGCGCAGGCGCATGCATCGCGAACAAAAATATCCCGCTCAGCCAGGTACTGCATTACTTTTTGCAGCAGGCTATCAAATTTTTCGGGACAAAACTTAAGGTTTACTTTACCCCACCAAACGCTGTCGCGCGTAACGTCATCTTCAACAATAAACCGGTCCTTTGGCGAGCGGCCGGTAAATTCGCCTGTATCAATGGCCAGCGCGCCGGTATCGGCCAGTACGCCTTCATTTCTTTTCAGGGCTTTTTCAACAAGTTCGGCAGGGGTTAACTGGTAAAAAATATGTTGCGTCCCGACCGGCATAATATAGCTAAGGTCGGGTAAGCGGGTAGCACGGTTCCTCATTAAAACAATTAAATTGATTGGCGCAAAATTACTGGTTTTAAGTGCTAACTAACAAGTAAAATTGAATATTTATTTACAAATTGTATGTTTTACACACCTTATAATTTATTGATTTATAATATGATATGTATTTAATTCGATACACTAAGTTGTTGACTTAGTGTAAAAAGCCCGACTTTGAAAAGGAATAAATTTTTACAAAAAAGGATATTGTTAGCCGGTGATTTGTAGCCGGTTATTCGCTTAACGCATTAAAGTCATTATCCGCCTGCTTTTTTTGCTTTGTAGCCATCGGCCGTCAGCATGGCCAGCGCCTTATCCCTGAAATCGCCCTGGATCAATATCTCTCCGACCTTAACCGAGCCGCCGGCCCCGCATTTCGATTTGAGCTTTTTACCCAGCGTTTCCAGGTCATCTGCTGTACCGATAAAGCCGCTGATGCGGGTTACCATTTTGCTCCCGCCCTTACGGTCGAGGTATATTTTAAGGTTTTGCTGCTGTGGCGGCACGGTGGATGCCTGCTCCCCGTTATTTTCCTGGTATTGGAAGTTTGGGTCGGTAGAGTAAACCACTCCTGTGAAGTTCTTTTTTGACATATTGCTTTGTAGAGACGCAATACTTTGCGTCTCATTTGGTTTTTCAATGGCTATAAGGAAACGCAATGCGATTGCGTCTCTAAGTCGTTTTTGAATAAATCGGGTTGAACGCAATATTTTGCGTCTACGATTTTTTATAGCCCTCGCCGACAATCACCTTCAGCGATGCTGGTAAAACATCGATGGTAACTTTTTTGCCGTCCATCATGGGTTCGCCGTCTAAATGGACCGGCCCGTTGCCCGACCTTTTTAGAACGACGTGTTTGCCGCGAATGATCTCCAAAAACTTCACTTTATCGGCCGTTTTGGTCATCATGCGGATACCCATTTCCGCCAAACGTAAAATAGGGAATTGTTTAATGATACAAACATCCAGCAGCCCATCTTGTACGGAAGCATGCGGCGAAACGTGGGCATTATTGCCATACTGAGACGAATTGGCCAGGCTGATCATAAAAGCCTCGCGCTGGTATAACTTGCCGTCAATCTCAATTTCGTAAAGCTCCGGCTGGTATTTATGGAATTCCATAAAGGTTGACCTGACGTACGTGAAAAACCCGCGCCTTTTATCACGCGAGAATATCTCGGCGATATGGGCGTCGAAACCGATGCCCGCCATATTAAAAAAGGGTTTGCCGTTTAAAGTAGCCGAATCAATCACTTCCGTTTTTCCGGCAGTTAATGTTTTGATGGCTTTTTCGGTATCCATCGGTACCTGTAAAAAACGGGACAGCCCGTTGCCCGAGCCAAAGGGAACAATCCCGAGATATGTATCGGTGCCTACGATAGCTGATGCTATTTCGTTTACGGTACCATCGCCGCCAACTGCAACCACCACGTCAAATTTACCAACCGCATCCTGCGCAATTTGCCGCGCGTGCGATACGCTGTCGCTAAAGACGATGACCGGTTTTAAAGATCGGGTATCAAGATTTTTTTCGATAAGGTCAGGGACGCCGTCCTTTTTCTTGCCTCCCGATATCGGGTTTATGATGAATAATGCTTTCCCTTTCAACTACTTGTATTTTCAGCCGGCAAAAGTAAATCTATTTTCCAGTTTGTAAAAATGTTTTATCTTTGCCCCCCGAAAGTGGACTGATTTAATTGCCGCCCTGCCTGCCTAAAACAAGCCGGACCGGTTGGATTGCAACCACGTAAAAAAGTGCTAAAACCAACTTCTTTTACTTGATCCGTTAAGCTCTCCCCGTTCAGATTAGTCCGAAAGTCAGTAAAGCCCGGAAGTCCGGAAGAGGCTTCAAAGATGTTTCGGCAAAAATAAATTACGTTATAAATTAGAATTTTATTAAAATACAACATAAAAAGTTATAAAACGTTCAAGTTTCCTTAAAAGAGTTTATGTCATACCTATTTACATCAGAATCCGTTTCAGAAGGGCATCCGGATAAAGTGGCCGACCAGATATCAGATGCGTTGATCGATCAGTTTTTGGCCTTCGACCCTGAGTCGAAGGTAGCCTGCGAGACTTTGGTAACGACAGGCCTGGTTGTTTTGGCCGGCGAAGTGAA
>DASRTD010000048.1:0-23576 GCA_035656115.1 Mucilaginibacter sp. | reverse complement strand
AACGTCGCGAGACAGTTCGGTCCCTATCTGTTGTGGGCGCAGGAAGTTTGAGTGGGGCTGACCTTAGTACGAGAGGACCGGGTTGGACAAACCACTGGTGAATCTGTTATGGCGCCAGCTGTATTGCAGAGTAGCTACGTTTGGAATAGATAAGCGCTGAAAGCATCTAAGTGCGAAACTAGCCACGAGATGAGACTTCCATTGAGGGTCGCAGTAGACTACTGCGTTGATAGGTTACAGGTGTAAAGGTGGTGACATCATAGCCGAGTAATACTAATCGCCCGAAGCTTTCTTCGTGATGAAATAAGTTCATTGGTTCACTGGTTCATTAGTTCATTGGTAGCAATACTGATAAACAAGAGACCGGGACCCAATGAACAAACATCAACAGATAATAATGTCTGTTGTCTTTTCTTCAACTACTTCTTTCAATAAATGTCATTGTTGAGGTTCACTACCCAGCAGTTCAGCATAGCAAACTATGCACCAATGAACTAATGAACCAGTGAACCAATCAACTAAAGAAATTCAGGTGCCTATATCGGCGGTGTCCACCTCTTCCCATTCCGAACAGAGAAGTTAAGCCCGCCAGAGCCGATGGTACTGCAGTAAAATGTGGGAGAGTAGGTCGGCGCCAAATCTTAAAGAAGCCTTTGTTCTGACGAACAAGGGCTTTCTTGTTTTATATCGGCGGTGTCCACCTCTTCCCTCCTGATGGCTATCGGGACCGAACAGAGAAGTTAAGCCCGCCAGAGCCGTCCCGATAGCTATCGGGAGTACTGCAGTAAAATGTGGGAGACTAGGTCGGCGCCAAATCTTACTGTGTCCGCCCAGATGGCGGATCGCCTTTAATGGTGTAAAATTAAAGCCTTTCATCAAAGATGAGGGGCTTTCTTGTTTTACAGCAAGATCATTGGAATTTTGGGCAGTATATTGTTAAATCAATATTTGCGCATTGGCTTATCCTCCATATCTACTACGTGCTCATGGAGTTCGATATCAAACCACTCTTTGAAAAGTTTATAGGTTCTTCTTTGAGGCCAGTCGTTTTCATCGGTATGCCGGTCGTTTAATTCGCTTTCAAAAATGTCTTTGAAATAGCGTTTCAGCCATTTTTCAGTATCCTGCAATGAGAGCTGCACTTTCACCAGGTAAACGGTTGTTTCGGAGCCATCTTCGGCAAAGTCAGGATATATTGCATTTATCCAATCCAGCAAGGGCTGCCGGGGCTTTACCACCACTGCATGGCGGTTTACATGCTCAAAAAAATAGGGAATCGGTTCCATAATCGCTACAAAATTCCTGCAATGAATTATGAACCGTCAACCATGAACTACTTTACGCATTCTTCTTCATAAACTCATCAGCAAATTGGGCAATATACCGCTCAACATTCGCACGGATCTCCTCCAGATCACGGTTTTCCACTTTGGCCAATACCTGCATCAGCAGTATGTTATTGATTTTGTTATAGGCGTAGTTTGAGGCGGCGCTGGTCATTAGCTTGGCATTCAGGTCAACTACGCGGGTCAGCTGGTCGTTTTCAGGTTCGTTCATAATGCGGGGAAAATAGTGTAAACAATGCATACCGGTCGTGAAAATCATTTCCGACCGGCGGTTTTTTATAAATTCTCTGCAAATAAAAACAATTACAACGGCTATTTTAAATAAAATATTTTATTGCCGGGACAGCGTTACTGCCGGGCACCGATCGTATCTCTTTTGGCTTTTTGCCGCTCTTTTATGCTATTTTCCCAGGCAGTGTACTGCTGTTTCTGCGCATCGTTCAGTATGGCCATCACGTTTTGGTGAGTAGTCATCACAATGGTTCGCCCAGTAAGGCGGTTAAGTCTTTTATCAGGTGAAAGGTTGCTGCGCAGACTATCCAATTTAGTGGCCTGGGTAAGGTAAATGTCGTTGACCTGCTTTGCCTGGTCGGCAGTGAGGTTAAGACGTTTTTGCAGCATTTTGGTGATGTGCGCCGCGCGGACTTCCGGCGATTTTTGCGCAGGCTGGGCAATAGCCGCCGCCAACGTTGCCATAAAAGCAACTAACAATATCAATTTCTTCATAACCTGTTGTTTCGTCGTCTATTGACTGCTACTACATTAAATGGTTTAACGGCTGCAACGCAAATAACTCCCATGGCCCCGGGTGCCTGCGCCTGAACCACTCTACGACAATAAACCCAGCACTCCCGCCCGGCATGTAGCAGCAAATAAAAAAAATTTACCGGTTCTGGCGCTCATTTACTCTGCTGTAGTCGGGTCGATCATCGTTACCACCTGGCTCACCGAGTTCGCCGGAAAACCGCCCTGGGCGGCATGCTCACGTATGGCTGCCTCATCAGGCGCGATATAAATACAATAGATCTTGTCGGGCGTCACGTAACTGTTCACCCATTGTATCTGCGGCCCCATTTTGTTCAAAACGCCGCATGAAGTTTGCGATATTGCTTTCAGCTGCTCCCGGGTCAGCTTACCTGCGCCGGGAATTTCCCTTTCAATAACATATTTTGGCATAGCTATGAGGGTTTTTAAGAAATAAAATTGATAAGTATTGCGCTTGAATCAGCATTATTTTACACCCGCATGTTGCGTGCGAATCGGCTGTAATTCATTGAAAATAAAGGTACAAAGATTTTATTTAAGGCAAAAAAATTGAGTAGATCAGGCTGATGTTCACCTGCCTGGCTTTATTTAGAATTCTTTTGTTACTTTTAGTAGCGTTAGAGGGAATTAAAATGAAACAGCAGGATGTTGCTGCCGTGCATAGTAAAAAAGGACTACGGCCATTTTTTTTGCCAAAACACGCACTTGACCAAATCCGGACAATATGATACGTTACGCAAAATTGCCGCTTGATTTCGATGTTAAGGCTATTCAGTCAGAACTGCTGTCGCTGGCGGAAGCAGAATGGCAGCCTCATTTTAACAGCTACCACTATACCGGCTCATGGACAGTGCTTGCGCTGCGGTCACCCGACGGCAGTTCAGATAATATCATTCCGGAGCTAATGCAATCTGATGATTTTGCGGAAACCAAATATATGGCCTACTTCCCGTCGGTAAAAAAAATGCTCGCCGGAGTAAAATGCCCTATAATGTCCGTTCGCTTTTTAAACCTGAAGCCCGGTGCCGCAATTAAAGAACACCAGGATAATGAGCTCGCTTTTGAAAAAGGCGAAGCCCGGCTGCATTTCCCGATTTTTACAAACCCGGAAGTGGAGTTTTATGCGGAGCAGGATCGAATTATTTTGAACGAAGGGGAGTGCTGGTACCTCAACGCAAACTTGCCCCATAGGGTGGCAAATTATGGCCGTACCGATAGAATACACCTGGTGATGGACTGCACGGTGGATGACTGGTTAACAAATATTATGAATTCAGCCAGCAAGATCGCCTATAAGGAGGAAGTTATAAACGAGCGGGAGCTATTGCTGATGATAGAAAACCTGCGCAGCCAAAATACAGAAACAGCTGAACGTATGGCGTTAGCGTTTGAACAAAAATTAAAGGAACATAACCGGGCTGGTGCAGCTTAACGCCAATTTATGCAAAACGCCGAATTGCGATCATGGGTGCCGTATGCACTTGAAAAATCCGGGGGCCAGCTTTCGTGCTATTGGCTAAATACGTACGGCCAACCGTTTACAGAACCTTTTTTTGATGAAACGATACTGACGTGTAAAAACCTGCACCGCGAACACCTCCTGTTTTCATCAGTAAGCACGCCGCAAATGATGACTGATTGGGCGCCCGATTTGCCCGATGTTAAGCCCACTGCTGTTATTTTCCACATATCGCGGTGCGGTTCAACGCTGATCTCGCAAATGCTTTCATGTGCCGAACAAAACACAGTGCTGGCCGAAGTTCCAATTTTCGACCATATTCTGCGATTGCCTTTTTGTGAGCCATCATATCAACTCAGCCAGGTTAACCTAATGCTTGTTGCCGCTTTAAAGTATTATGGGCGAATAAACGATGACGGCGCAAGTCGTGTGTTTATAAAGACCGACAGCTGGCATATTTTCTTTTATGATCAGTTAAGGGCGCTATTACCTGACACACCTTTTATATTATTGTATCGCCGGCCCGATGAGGTGGCCAGATCGCATCGCAAAGTGCCGGGCATGCATGTGGTTCCGGGTTTAATTGAACCGGAACTATTTGGCATTAAAATAAAGGAACCGTGGCGTATCAGGCCGGATGTATACCTCGCGAAAGTACTGGAAAGCTACCTCGCAAAATATTTGGAGATTGCTGAAAATGATAGGAATGCGATGCTGGTGAATTACAGCGAGGGGCCCGTAACCATCTTGCAAAAAGTAGCAGCTTTTTCGAATTTCGTATTCGGGGAGGATGAACTGGAAAAGATGGCGGAGCGAAGCCGGTATCACTCAAAACGTCCGGATGAGCCTTTTGGCGAAGAAAGCGGAAGCGATATTCCGGCCAGCCTGGAGCATGCCATGAAGCTTTATCACAAATTGGACGAAAAAAGAATAACGGGCTCACGATAATTTGTCCCCGGAGGTTATTAAGTTTGCCAATAATAAAACCTTGTTAAAGTGAAAATAATCCTTTTGTCAAATGCAATGTATGCTGTGCCGTCCATCAATTTTTGGGGCAGCCAGAAAACATTAAGCTCCGTCGTATGTCTCGCAAAGCCCAATATCCATTCTATCGCCGTGGAACAGGCAGCTAAAGGGATGGAGCTGCCATTTAAACGCTTTTTTAAAGCGGAGCTATTAACTGAATTCAAGCAATGGCTTGTTGAACAGCAGCCCGACCTCGTACTGGTATTTGGATGCGGCTGTAAAATCCCGGGCGAATTGTTTCCAATCCCTACATTTGGTTTTTATAACATACATTTCAGCCTGCTGCCTGCTTATCGCGGGCGAAACCCGGTATTCTGGCAATTAAAAAACGGAGACTCTGCCGGTGGTATCACTATACATCAAATGACCGAAGAATATGATGCCGGTCCGGTGCTGGTTCAAAAGGAAATAACAATTTTCCCGGGAGAAAATCATGGTTTGTATGCAGGGCGGTTAAGTATGGAAACTGTTCCGTTGATTGATAAGGCCATTGAAAAAATAGCGCGAAATAACGCCGATGCATTGAGTTACCAGGATGGGCAGGCAGCAAGTTATGCGCCTGAACCCGGCCTGGACGACCTGAGAATTAACTGGGAAAAACAATCGGCCAAAGAAATTGAAAACCTGGTGAACGCCACTAACCCCGATTACGGCGGGGCCGTTACCTCGTTCAGGAACCAAATCATGCGTATACTGGAAGTTAATGCTGCCGAAATAAATAACCCGGTGGAGTCCCCTGCCGGAACGATCGTTTATGCTGATGTCAACTATGGAATATTTGTTGCCTGTAAAAACGGGCAATTTTTGAGGATTAACATTATACACTCATCGGAAGGGATATTGTCGGGCTTCAAAATGGCGGGTGTGGGAATCAGGGCTGGAGAGCGTTTCGAAAGCGATTTTTAGGATCCTGTGAACAGTGCTGAAAAAGGCAACCTATTTCAAGGCTACTCATGCGGAATAGCTAAATACATCCGCAGAATAAAAGCCTGGATCGGGCGATATCCATTCCGCAATAAGTCAGCCTGTATATCTAAAATTTATCTTTAAAATCTGTTGGTATTTCTCATCAATAGAAAGAAAGATCGTTTTTTTCATTTTTTATTTGGCAAATAAGTAAATGTGACAACCTATTTTACTATAGGTATGAAATTATTTAAAGTTTTGTCATAATAATGATTTTATTTTTAACGAAATACAATTATGAGCTTAAATTTATTTTGATACACACTGTATTTTTAATACCAATACCAGATTTTATTAATAATTTAAGACTATAAACCTTATTTTTTTGCGATTTTTATTTAAAAGTCACATTTATTATTTTAAATTAGCAATTATTTAACTGGATTTTTTAACTAAACGCAAAGGTCATGATCAAAAAACTACGCTTATTACTTTTTGGGGCTATACTTATTTCAACTAACCCACTTTTTGCCCAAACCCTAAGCGGCACTGTTACGGATGCGGGCAAACCCTTGCCAGGCGCAAGCGTGCGCGCCTCGCCATCAAATATCGGGGGCTCGACAGATGGCCAGGGCCATTATACCCTTTCGCTAAAACCGGGCACCTACAACATCTTCTTTTCCGAAGTAGGCTTTGAGCCGCAAACCATCAGCGTAACGCTGGCTGCCGGAGAAAATAAAACGCTGAATGTTGCTATGACTGCATCCGCTTCGGCATTAAACGAAGTTGTGGTAGTGGGCAGCCGCGGAGGAGGGCGGTCGCGTTTGCTTTCGCCGGTACCGGTTGATGTTATTAACGTTAACAGCATTGACGACAATACGGCGAAGCCCGACCTGATGAGCCAGCTGAACCAGAATGTACCTTCGTTTAACTACAACAAACAATCGGGTGCCGACGGTGCGGATGCGATAGACTATGCCGGCCTTCGCGGCCTGGCATTTGACCAGACACTGGTGCTCATCAACGGGATACGCCGTCATGAATCGGCCTATGTCGATCCGGGCGAATCTGCCCGCGGTCGCGGCGAAAGCGGTACGGATTTGAACGCCATTCCCGAAGCAGCCATCGATCACGTGGAAATACTGCGAGACGGCGCTTCGGCCCAATACGGCTCAGATGCGATTGCGGGTGTGATTAACATCGTATTAAGGAAGAATGTTAACCTTTTTACACTTAATGCGGGCTTTAGCGGGTACGACGATCAAAAATACAATACTTTAAGCTACCCCGATCCGAAGGCCTATTACACCGGCAGTAAATTCGACGGAAAGACATTTACTTTAGGGGGTGATTACGGCTTCTCGATAGGCAATAATGGCGGCTTTTTTAACATCGGCGGTAATTTTGAAGATGCCGGCAAAACCTTTCGTATGGCTCCTGATCTGCCCATATCACGTGAGCGCCGCGCTTATGGCGACGGTTCGGTGGAAGCAGGCGGCGCGATGTACAATATGGAGATACCTATAAAAGGCAGCAATACGACGTTTTACTCCTTCGGCGGGTATAACTATAAATATTCAGAAGTGTATGCTTATACCCGCAGTTGGAATTATATGGGCCTGAGGGTAAACCCAACTAAATTCCCTACAGATCCACAAACCGGCAACCTGATATTTGATTCGGGCATAATGCAGGTAGATGATCCCGGTGGAGCGCCATTTGATCCGAATAATGTTTATTACGATCCGGAAGAGGATGTTTATATACAGGACCTCTCGGCAGCAATCGGTTTTAAGGGCAAGTTCAAAAACGATTGGACCTGGAACATCAGCAATAATACCGGTCGTAACGACTTTCATTACTATGGCCAAAATACCTTCAACGCTTCAACGATCTATGTGCCGGGACAAGCTATTCAAACACGGTTTAACGATGGCGGCTTTAACTATTTACAAAATACCACCAATGCCGATATCAGCAAACATTTCAACAAGGTAGCGCAGGGTATGCAGCTTTCGTTCGGCGTTGAAGCGAGATACGAACGTTACCAGATATACGCAGGCGAGCCAAACTCGTACAACAACGGCGGGGCAACGATACCGGTTAAAGGCTCAATGGGACAGGATTCGTCGATTGCTAAAGCACCCGGATCAGAAGGTTACCCGGGCTATCAGCCTTCGGACGCGCACGTAGCCGACCGCGGTTCGGAGGCTGCCTATGCGGAAAGCGCTATAGATCTGACCAAAAAATGGCTGATAGATGTAGCAGGTCGGTTTGAAAACTACGATGACTTTGGCTCCGTAGCTACCGGAAAATTTGCCACCCTTTATAAGGTGACAGGTAATTTTAACCTCCGCGGCTCCATCAGTACCGGCTTCCGCGCACCGAGCCTGCAACAGGAAGACTACAGCAATACTAATACCACCATTGGTGCCGGAGGGGTGCTGGAGTATCAGAAAACTGTTCCCAATTACTCAGAAATCGCAAGATCGGCTGGTATACCCAAGCTTACGGCAGAAAAATCGACCAACTACAGCCTTGGCTTCACCTGGCAACCGTTTAGTGATATCACTGCGACCGTTGACGCTTACCAGGTTGATGTTAAAAACCGTATAGTGTACTCGGGCGTGTACGGGGAAGGTGACCCAACTTTCGGCAACCCCAATACCCCGGGCACCCTGAACTACGAGTTATTGGCAAACTCCGTGCAGGAAGCGGCCTTTTTTACCAATGCGATAAATACCACCAATCGTGGTGTCGACGTGGTGATCGATTACCGGAAGCGCTGGGCCAATCAGCACTTTAACACTACTTTGTCGGGCAACCTGCAGGAGGTGCTCATTGACAAGATCAATGTGCCGGCGACTTTCAAAGGGTCAGCCAGCGACAGCGCCAGTTTCTTTTCGGACAGGGAGCAATATTTTATTAAATACGCTGCGCCAAAAGCCAAATACAACCTCAACCTGGAATATGGAGTGGGCAAATTGTCGTTCGGTACCCGCTTTACTTATTTCGGTTTAGTGAAAGAATTAGGTTTCGGCGAAGTAAGCGCTCCTGCCGGAGCTGCGGACCCCTTCTTCCCTTATTCACAATTGGATAATGGCGGAGCTGTACCTGAAATTTTTGTATTTCATCCAAAAGTTACCACCGATATTTATGTTACGTACAAAATACGTAAAAACGTTTCATGGGACCTCGGTATTGACAACCTGTTTAATGTACACCCAGATGAGGCGATCATTCCTGGTTCGACAAGTGCAACCAACGGCATCAGCTCTTTTGGCGATAGCAACTCGGGTGGCCCGTTTGAATCGGTGCAAATGGGTTTTAACGGGATGAGGATATTCACCAAGTTGAGATGGACTTTTTAGAGAAACTTTAATTACCTGTGTTGGAGGCTGTCCCGCTATGTTCGGGACAGCCTTTTTTGTTTAACGTGTTACTTCTCCTCAGCTAATTCATCAATAATCCCCTGTTTCATCTGCGGGTCGCCAAAGCTGACCGCCAGGTGTCCTTTATTGCTATCCAAAACAATAAGCTTAGCAGGCAGTAATTTTGAAAATTCGATGGCCGGCGTTGGGTTGACTAAGTGGTCCTGTTTGGAAACGATGATCAGCATTTTTGCTTTGATATGATTAGCAACCTCCTGCATCGAGCCGCCGTAGGTTTTGGAAATATCCTGCCAGATATTGGCCATCACCTGGTAATAAGTATTATTCCAGTCGGGCGATTTGGCAGTTTCTACCCGTTTAAGCCAAATAGGGAAATTCTCATACGACATATTTTTAACCCAATATTCGGGTGTTGTTCCGGCCATCTGGAGCAGCATCGCGGCAGGGGCAAGCACAGGGTTAACCGTATAGTTGCCGTGGTTGAAAGCGCTGTCGCCTTCGATGATCTTCCGGTCGAGATTGTAGAGCATCAGGTCATAGCCGCTGGGCCGTGGGCTGCCGATGATGGGGATAAAATGCCTGGCAATGCCGGGATAACTGGCAGCCCATTGGAAGGTCTGCATTCCGCCCATGGAAATGCCGATCACTGCCGTAAGCTGGCTGATGCCAAGTTTTGCAAGCAATTGGTGCTGGGTCTCCACCATGTCCCTTATGGTAAAGAAAGGAAAGGCTGAGCCATGTTGTTTTGTGCTGTTGGACGGTGAAGACGAAACGCCATTGCCCAAAGCATCAGCAGTAATTAAATAAAAACGTGTAGTATCGATGGCGTGCCATGGCGTTACAAATTCAAGCACTTTGGTGGTGCCGCCAAACCAGGTGGGGAACAAAATGGCGTTAGTTTTTGCGCTGTTCAGCTTGCCGTAAGTGCGGTAACCTATGGTACAGTCCTGTATGATCTTGCCTGATTCAAGCTTAAAATCGCCGATCGCAGCAAACTGTTGACGTGGATCGTTTGCAGTTTGGGCCAGGGCTAGCACAAGGCCGGCGAAATAACAGGCTGCCGTCAGAAGTGACTTCTTCATGAGAAAAAATTTGAGTTGATGATAAATGGTTATTGAAAGGTACAACTTTTATCGGCACGCCAATAGGTTACTTAAGATAAAGCTGCTTTTCAGGTCCCCGGGCGTTGATGGCAGGAATTTGTTGATAAGTTAGTAAATAAATTACCTGCAAATGGCAAATGCAGAAAAGTTAACACTCAGTTTAAGATAAGGCATCACGCAGGGGGTATTTTTGTGCCAAAAATTAACCCCTGATGAAAAAGACAATTGTTGTTACAGCGCTTTTACTTTTTTGTTTTTTTGCGGGCTTCTCTGCCATTGAAAGCCTTAACGGAAAATGGACCGGCCTCTTAAAAACAGACGGCGGCGATGAGTATTCACTGGTCTACAATTTCAAGATCGATGGTGACGAGCTGACCGGCACAGCCAAAACACCAAAGGGATTTTTACCCATCAACGACGGAAAGATCACCGGCAACACTTTTACCTTCGATGTATTGATCAACAACATGGAGATCGATCACAGCGGTAAATTTTACGGCGATTCGGTTGGTGTCGACATCAGCCTTGGCGATCAAAAGGCGCATGCCACGCTGAAAAAGACAGCCCAATAATTTTCGATTGATCTGGTTGTTAATTCCGCCGAAAAAATTCTAATTTTAGGAAACAGAACAACCAAATTATGAAAAGAAGATTATTGATAACTGCCTTGCTGCTGGGCTGCTTTTTTGCCGCCCTGGCAGTGATTGCCGACCTTAGCGGAAAATGGGCGGGAACGTTTAATGCTCCCGACGGCAACCAGTACCCCCTTACTTATTCGTTTAAATTAGACGGCGGCAACCTTTCAGGGACGCTGGATGCCGCCGGGATGACCGTTCCCATTGACAGCGGCATGGTAAAAGGCGACGATGTTTCCTTTAGCGTAAATGTGCAGGGCGTTACCTATTCGCACAAAGGCAAATATTTCAGCGCAGGCGACTCCATCGCACTGGACGTTAGCTTCGAGGGCAATAAGTCGCATTTGCAATTGAAACGGGCGCAATAATTGCGTTGGATGCGTAACAGTTTGTTAATTAAGACGTCTCATTAAAAAAAAACTAAATCATGAAAAAGAGATTTTTTGTAACTGCAGCACTGGTATGCTGCATCGTGGTTTGCTTCGCTATTGCTGCAGACCTTGCCGGGAAATGGACGGGCACGCTTAAGACGCCTGATGGCAACGAAATTCCGCTAACTTATGTCTTTAAGACCGACAGTGGTAAATTAACCGGCACTGCGGCAACACCCGACGGTGAAGTTCCAATAAGCGACGGGAAATTGATAAGTGCTACTGATTTTACATTCAATGTTTCGGTTAACGGGGCGGACTATAAGCATACAGCCAAGCTATATCCGGCAGCAGATTCTATTGGCCTGGATATAGATGCTAACGGGCAAAAACTCCATACTACCCTTAAACGCAGTACGGACAAATAGCAATTAAGGCAACGCATAAAAGAAAGACCATACCCATCAGTATGGTCTTTACTTTTTACACCAAAACGCTTGTCATAAATCTTAAAAACGCTTATTTCCTGTAACCTTTACCAAAGTTTCCGCATCTTGTAAAAAAAACCGCTTATGAAAAGAAGAATTTTTATAACAGTAGCGCTGGTTTGCTGCATGCTGCTGTGTTTTGCTGCTATCGCCGATATGTCAGGCAAATGGACCGGAAAAATAACAACGCCTGATGGAAATGAGCTGCAGATCAACTACGTTTTTAAGGTTGATGGAGACAAACTGACCGGCACTGCGCAGGGTGACGGATCCCCCACGGCGATCGACAGCGGCATTGTGAAAGGGAACGATTTTACATTCAGCGTCTCCAATCCCGAGGGGGTGGTTTTTAAGCATAGCGGCAAATTTTATCCCCAGGGCGATTCAATAGGCGTAAATATTGACGTAAACGGGAATAAGATACACGCAACGCTAAAGCGTGATGACAAATAGTTGCCCGTCCATTGGAAACCGCCCTTAAAATTTATTGCGGCATTTTCCCGCAACCAATGGCCTTCAAACCAGGTGTTCAAGTGTTCACGTGAGTCGGAAAATGAACACTTTGAACGCTATTATGTTAAGTAGAAATAGGTTTTAATTTACTGATATTAAGCTATTTATCTAATTTAGCTAAAAAAACCAACCGGTCTTTTTTGCCCAAAAGCGTTCATTTTTTGAACGTGAAATGAACGCCAAATGAACACTTTTGCCGCTGTCTATCCCTGGAAAAAGTTTACAGATTTGGTGAATAATCCTGAATTGGGTTGACACTTCCCCGCCCTAAGAAAATATAAAAAGTCATGTCGTCCGCGCACTGGCGGATCGGCACCTCATCAAACAGGTAGCCGGCTGACAAGTAGCCGGTATCGGTAACCTATCCCCGGATTACCTATTGTGCGTAGACTTAGCGCGTGGGGTGCCGAAACAAGTTCCATGACTTCCGGTTGTTTGGCGCCCCTTAAAACCCTTTCAAACGCCTATCTAAACGCTTACAAAACACCTTCAAACGCTTTCGAAACGGGTGCGAAATGGCATCGAAAATTTTGTTGAAATCTGAAAAGCGTTCATTTTTGAACGTAAAATGAACACGCTTTTTTAACGACCCGCTCATTGTTTAGAATTAATATAAATAAAATATTTTTTCCGGAGTTATTTAATTGCAAACAAAGCCGTTATACCTTTGCCTCAACATGCTACGCCGCGTTACCGGTTATTTGTTAATAGCAGCATTACTCTCTGTCAACTTTTCAACCCTGTTTATTTTTGCGGGTTTTGAGTTGAACAGGGATTACATCGCCACGCACCTGTGTATCAACCGCGATAAACCATTACTGCATTGTAATGGCAAATGCTATTTTATGCGTAAAATAAAACAGGAACGGGAGAAAGAAAAAAGCCAGGAGCGCCAATCCCAAAAAAACCTTTTCCAGGATGCGCTATTTGGCCGGAAGGCCGAAACAAAGTTTTATACCCGGGTGCTGCAGGAATTTCCGACGCCAGATCGGCACACCAACCTGCCCATTGTTGACCGCCCCATCTACCAGCCGCCACAGCTCGGCTAATTTTCGCTTTTATTCTTACAGCTTTTTATCTGCCGCAACTCAATTAGTGCTGATCATGCACTTTGCGACTGGGCTGATAAAAACATCATTTACTATCCTTTTCTATTTTATTTCTTAATTCAATGAGAACGAAATTACGCTTTCAGAAGCTGCGATATATTCTATGTTACCTTTCGATTATGTTACCTTTTATCGCCAAAGCAAGCCCGGGCTTTAATGATATTTCAGGGAAAATATCCGATAAAGCCACAGGGACGCCGATAGCCGGCGCAACCATTTCTATACCCGACTTAAAGATCGCCACCAGCACTGACACAAATGGCATTTATACCCTAAAACAACTGCCTGTCGGGGAATATTTAATGCAGGTTACCGCAATGGGTTATGCCAGCGTAACGCAACTGATCGACCTGGGCAATACCCTCTCGGTGGACGTTAAACTCTCCGTCTCGAACTTTGAATTGGCCGACGTTATTGTGACCGCCCTGGGCAATACCACCACCAAACAGCGGGCAACTATACCTGTTACGGTGGTTACGCATAATCATATTTTGCAAGGCGTTTATAATACAGCGATTGATGAAATAGCTTCGCAACCTGGCGTAAATGAAACCACTGAAGGCGCCGGTACAACGAAGCCGCAGATCAACGGACTTGGCTTCGATCGCGTGCTAACGCTGATGGATGGCGTGCCCCAGGAAGATTTTCAGTGGGGCGATGATCACGGCATCTTGATCGACCCTTATGCCGTTTATGAGGCGGAGATTATCCGCGGACCGGCATCCTTACAATACGGCGCCAGCGCGGAAGCAGGGGTCATCAGCTTTAAATCGGAGCCGCTGCCGCAAAACGGCACGGTTGCCGGCAGCCTGCTTACCGAATATCATACCAATAACGGTTACCTGGGAACTGCGCTGCATATCGCGGGCAATAACAATGGTTTCGCCTGGGGCCTTACGGCGAGCGGGGAGGAAGCACACAGTTACTCGGACCCTAAAGATGGCTACGTTTGGGGCACCGCCTGGAACCAGGTGAATGCCCGGCTAAACCTCGAATTGACCCGCAATTGGGGATACTCAAGGCTTACACTCGGCGCCCTGCACCGCAGGATAGAGGTACCGGACGGCAACCGCGACAGTACCGGCCGTTTCATCTTCAACGCGCCGCAAAACGGCAACGTTTATCCAACTCATGCAGATTTTTTGTCGTACACAGCAAACATTGCGGGCGATAAAATATTGGAAGAATACCAGGCCTGGTGGCAAAACAGCATTAACATCGGCAAAGGCCGGTTAGGGTTCGATGTCGGCTTTACACAAAGCGTTCACCACGACATCGACACCGGCACTGTAGGCGCCGGCAATTTGCTGGTAAATGATATCCCTTATTCGCTTAAATACCAGGTAGCGGGCGAAAAATCAGGGTTGAAACTAACTACGGGTATCAACGGTATCTATGAATTTCAAAATAACGGCGCTGCGCCGCCTGCCCCGTATAAACCGGATTATCAAATACCGAACTACACTAATTTTGAAATCGGCGGATACGCCATTGTGGAGAAAACCTGGAAAGACCTGACTTTAAGCGGCGGGCTGCGTTTTGACCGGACCGACTTTGCTGGTGACCCCATGTCGCTGAACGACGCCGGTAACATTGTTCCGGTCGGCACTCCCGGCTCCACGGTACAGTTTACCGGGTTCAATAATACCTATACCGGGCCATCGGGCAGTATCGGCGCATCGTACCAGTTGCCGGACGACAATTACATCAAGCTTAATTTCTCAAAAAGCTACCGGGCGCCAGCCATTAACGAGTTAACCAGCAACGGCCTCAATATCGGCTCAAACGCCATCCAGCTGGGCAATATCAACCTGAAGGCCGAGCAGGGCTACCAGTTAGATTTTGCATACGGCTACAACGGCAGCAATGTAAGCCTGGAAGCCGACGGTTTTTACAACCACATCAGCAACTTTATCTTTGCCGACCGCACAGATTCCGTTTCACAGGGATACCCGGTTTACCGGTTCGTGTCCTCCAATACTGCCATCCTTACCGGCGTATCGGGCTTCCTGAACATCCACCCTTCAGGCGCGAGGTGGCTGGAACTTGATAACGGATTCACTTATATTTATTCATACCTGCCCAATTCGTCCGATTCGACCAACCATATTCCATGGACACCGGCCCCACACCTCATTTCAGAAGTTAAACTCAGGCTGAACGACGGGCATAATTCAGTGCTGAAAGGGACTTACTTTAAATTTGGTGTGCAGCATGATTGGGCGCAAAATAACATCTACCGCGCGCTTTACACCGAAGTGCCTTCTGCAGCCTATACCTTGTTTAATGCCGGCGCCGGGACCAGTTTTGTTAACCCAAAGACGGGGCGGGTTGTGTGTTCACTCTACGTCAATTGCACCAACCTTACCAATGTAGCCTATGCCGACCATTTGAATCTTGCGCAATACTTCCTGGCTTATAACGGGCAGGGCGTTACGGTAACACGGCAAAGCCAGGGGGTTTATAACATGGGGAGGAATATAAGTTTTAAGCTTATCATTCCGTTTGGTGTGAAATAGGAATTTAAAAGACAGCCCGCCAGCATATCCTGTATTCGATCGTACGCTTTGCAAAGCCATAACCTCCATCGCTTTTTGCAAAAAATGATTAAGAGCCTGTTTAAAAATCAAAACCGTTGTAGAGACGCAACATTTTGCGTCGGACCCAAATATAGAAATTTAGGAAGATGCCTTTAGACAGGGTTTAAAGCATACGGCTTGTGGGAATATGCTGAACATTTGTCTCCGAGACGCAAAATATTGCGTCTCTACAACCAGCAATGAACTGGTAAATAAATTTCAAAACCATTTTTAAACAGGCTCTAAGATTATTTAATTATTTTTATTTAGACTTAGTCTAAATAAAAATAAAATTATATTTTTGCCCGAAATACAAACGATATGCAAACTAAATTCAACTTCTTCAGGGCTATTTATATTTTCTTTTTACTCTCAATAAGTACATCTGTTGACGCAGCATTAACAACTGGAACAGGTAAAATAACAGGGAAGATCACAGATAACGCTACTGGGCTGCCGATTGCCGGCGCTACCGTTTCTATTCCTGACTTAAAGACAGGTACCATTACCGCGTCGGATGGCAGCTATGTGTTAGATCAGTTGCCAAAAGGGGTCTACCTGGTACAGGTAACGTCAATTGGTTATGCAGGTAAAACAGAAAGCGTGGATTTGACAAAAACAAATTCGCTTGATTTTAAATTGTCGGCCTCAAATTATGAGCTTGCCGACGTTTCGGTAACAGCGCTCGGCAATACTACGAGCAGGCAACATACGCCCATCCCTGTTACCATAGTTACGCATGACATGCTGCAGCAACAAGCATCCACCAATGCGATCGATGCCATTGCCAAACTGCCTGGCATTAGCGAAATTACCGAGGGGCCGGGGATTTCTAAACCGGAGATCAATGGGTTGGGCTATAATCGCGTTTTGACACTTATGGATGGCGAAAGACAAGAAGACATGCAATGGGGTGATGAGCATGGCATCATGATCGACCCCTATGCAACATATGATGCAGAAATTATCAGGGGCGCTGCTTCGCTGCAATATGGCGCTAACGCGATGGCCGGAGTGATCAGTTTCAAATCGCAGCCTGCTTACCAGGATGAAGCGACGCATGGCAGCCTGGAGTCGGAGTACCAAACCAATAACGGACTAATTGGCAACAGCATAGACATTGGCGGAAATAAAGATGGGCTGGTGTGGGATATAAGAGGCAGCTATGAGGATGCGCATAGTTATTCCGATCCTCATGATGGCTATGTTTGGGGCACCGCTTTCTTGCAAAGTAACGTTCGGGCTATGCTTGGGCTGAACAAAAGCTGGGGGTACAGCCGTTTGTCGGTAAGCATCCTTCATCGCAGGATCGAAGTCCCGGATGGTAACCGCGACAGTACAACCAGCCGGTTTGAGTTCGATACGCCGCCAGGCGCCCAGTACGCAAATGGAAGGCCAGTACCCGGTACCGGGCAAATATATCCGAATAAAGCTAATTTTTTGTCGTACAATCCCGACATCGCAAGCGACCAGGTGCTGGATCATGACGCCGTTTGGTGGCAAAATAGCTTTAATGTTGGCAAGGGAAAAATCGAAGCCGATTTGGGTTACACACAAAGTATCCGCGACGAAATAGATACAGGGACCGTTGGCGCTGCCCATCTGATTGTCCGTGACCTTCCCTACTCGTTCAAATACAAGGTAAGCAGCGATAGTTCGGGTATTAAATTTACCACCGGCCTGAATGGGATGTATGAATTTGAGCACAATTACCCCGAGCCGCCCGCTCCTTATATCGGTTTTTACGAGATACCCGATTATAAAGATTTCGATATTGGCGGATATGGCATCCTGGAAAAGGATTACAAAAATCTTACCCTTAGTGCAGGGCTGCGTTATGATTTAAGAAGCATAACCGGCATACCACTGTACGTGCTTAATTATGATACCCCGCAGCAGCAGCACGTACCGGCGGGGACGACAGGCGCATATCAGCAATTCGCCGGGTTTCACAATAACTATTATGGCTTGTCGGGTAGCATAGGCGCAGCCTATCAGCTGCCTGATAATTATTTTGTAAAGTTAAACTTTGCAAAAAGCTACCGGGCGCCATCGATAGACGAATTGAACTCAAACTCGTTAAATGGAGGATCGAGCGCTTACATCATCGGCTATACCGGGCTGAAAGCCGAACAAGGATATGAAGTGGACGCGGCTGTTGGCCATAACGGCAAGGACGTCAGTTTTGAAGTGGACGGTTTTTACAATTATATCCACAACTTTATATTCCAGGACCGGCTTGCCGGTACAGCCGGGCGGGATTCTATCCGCCTGGGCTACCCGGTCTTTCAGTACCAGGCCAATACGGCTATTATTACGGGGATTACCGCTAACCTCGACATTCATCCCGCAGATGCAAGATGGATAGAATTGAATAATGGTTTCACCTATATTCATTCTTTTCTGCCCAACCAAACCGATTCAACCCAACATGTGCCATTGACGCCAGCCCCTCGTTTAACTTCAGAACTTAAGTTTAAGTTGGCCGACAAACCCAACTCTATCCTTAAACGAACTTATTTTGAAATCGGCTTAGAGCATGACTGGGCGCAGAATGATATCTACAGCGAGCTGCACACCGAACTGCCTTCCTATAATTATACGCTGTTTAATGCGGGTATAGGCACAAACTTTGTCAGCCCGAAGACCAAACGCATGCTATGCTCGTTTTATATTAACTGTACCAACCTGATGAATATCGCTTATGTAGATCATTTATCGCATACCCAATACTTTTGGGCATCCAATGGCGGCTCGCCAAATGTAGTTACCAAACAGAGCCAGGGTATTTACGATATGGGAAGAAATATAGGGTTTAAGCTGGTGGTACCGTTTGGGGGGCGGTAGTCTGAACCGCTGATTTTTGTGATTAGGATGATTGGCTTGATGGATTCGGCGCAATCATTCCTATTGTTTGAAGTAAATTATTGTTAATTTAAACGAATCGATGTACATTGATCGCATATATAACTTATAAATTTTGTTAAAGTTCAACGCGCTCGGTTTATTAACACCTCCCGAAAATATTTTGTCTGACCTCATCGAATTAGAGAAAATATTTGTTAAGGATATTCAAACATTAAGACGACGCGAATTATTCAACAATTATATTCGCTATACAAATGAACTTAAAAGCAGATGCGGCAGCGTTGAGTTGACTCAATGGATTGATGGCTCATTTGTAACGAAAAAGCCCGGGCCCGGAGATATTGATTTAGTGACATTTATAGACTTTTCTATTGCAGAAAGATTAGATGATGATTTAAAAGATTTCAAATATCCGCTATCCGAAATTATTTTTGGGGTGGATGCGTACCTGATTAAAAGGTATCCACCAATTCATCCGATGCACAGATTATATATTTCAGATACGGCTTATTGGATGGACCATTTCAGTAAAACGAGGAGAAATAGGATTGGAAATAAACTGCGCAAAGGATTTTTGGAAATAAAGATGTAAATTTGATTAGATGAAAAAGGCCGAAATATACAAGTTGATGGATTTGATCGAGGATGTAAAAAAACTCGACGAACTTATTTCTATGCATCGCCAGAACGATCCTTCTGACTTTATGATCGGTCAGTACGAAGCTAAAATGACCAGGTTAGTCGGCACGCTTATCGACGAACTGGCCTCACCTCCCGTTCAATCTACCGATAGTTATTTGCTGATCAAGAAAATATTGAACAAGTACTACCCGTTTACCCCCGAAGATGCTTTAATTGCTGATAGCGATATCGGCAAATTAGCTGCGGTGATCTGATTTACCTGATGCATGGAGTCGTTGACTCCATTAATAGTCCCTGTTTATCTTATTCGCAGCCAAAATACTGTCTGCTTTTTGCCGGGTAATGGTATCCTCATTATTGCCTTGCAGGAAAGTAAAAATGGTTGAATCAATTTTACGACGGGAGTTTTTATACCAGTAATCCATTGTTAGCACCGTATCCTGTAGTTTCTTCGAGCTAAACCAATAATGATCTTCTTCGAAATTTAGTTCACAACCGTCGTAAGTCGCCATTTTAAAGCCGTGTCCTTTTTCAACCTTCGCTTTTTCCCAGGTGGTGTAGTCATCATGTTTATAAACCCGCCAATCCGGATGAACCACCGGTATCTTCAGCTGTTTACGCCTGGCGTTAAATTCTGCACCGAAGCCGTTTTGGCACCTGGAATTAATTATGGCTGACAGTCCGAAAAGTATAAAGGCGATTATTCCCATTATCCCGACGACAAGATTTAATGTGACGCGAATTTTCATGTGAATATTGTCATGTGGTAAGGTGCTAAAACGTTAAAGGTAATTGGTTATCAAATATAAAAATAATTCTGAATGCTGCAAAATAAGGGTTGATATGTCGCCATTCACGAGCGCGTGTATACACCCCAATTCAGGCGTGTGTAGCCCGCCGGTACGCTGGCACACGTGCCCCACCGATTGGTAATGAACCATTCTTAAAAAATCAGTGCGATCATCCTAATCATTCCAATCAGTGATCACTCTTTCCAAAACAAGGTATTTGGATGAAAATGTTTCCACGAGTGCCAGTACTCCTGGTAAGCCTGTATTTTTGTTAACCGGCTGCCTTTTAATTTGCCGTCCGTCGCCAGGCCATCCCAATCCCAAACGGAAGCGGTTTCTTGGTCGGTAAGGTTGCCGGTTGTATCCAGTTTAAAGTGCAGCGTTTGCCCGTTCAGTATGCTGTTAAACGCATGGTAGGTGAGGCTGTCATCTTCAATAGCCAATAAAACGGGAACGGTAGCAACCTGGTCGTTCAGCACACGCGTTTTCACCATGCTTCGCCAGTTGTAAGCCTTGGCCTGGCCATGAACGATTACGCCCAGCATCCAGCTTTTCCGCATCAGCGAATCTTTATTTTTCAGGGTGCTGTCGCGGTCAACTGCTTGAACCCGGTCGTAGTTTTTAAGGTCGGCATAGTCGCTTGTATAGTGTTTGTCAGGTTGAAGAATTAGTGAGGTAGGGTGCTTATCCAGCCATGATTCCAGCGTCGATTGTTCATAAGGCAATTCCTGCAGACGTGCGCCTTTTAACTTACCCACAGCCGCAAGGCCTGTCGCCTGGTACCACCAGGTTTTAGTGCCTTCATCTTCGATAATGGCGTTGTAGTGCCTGGCGCCTACCAGCCTGAAGTTTTGCCTGGCGCCGTTGATTATGGGGCTGTAAACCCGGCCGGTGCGGCACATGCTGCAATAGGTAACCAGCACGGGCAAGCCGCCGACGTTATCCTGCACTTTATGGTGATAGGCCAAATAATCAACCGGGTAAGCTTTTGCCACTCCGTTATTTACCACGCCGATCACTACAAAACCTTCGGGCACTTTATTGGTGAAGGCGTTGGCGAAACTGATCGTTTGCGGCTCCTCAAACATGCTTTCCGCCTTAAACATCACATCAGTGAAATAAAAGCTGGCGAGGCATAATACAAGCACACCGATCTTAATAATTTTATGGGTCCGCGAATTTTGACTGAAATATTTGACGAGATACCAAATGATCATCACAGCGCCCAATATGCGCAGGGGCAGTACAATTTTCTCGAGGTAATACGATACCGTAATGGCGTTCAAATCCTGGCTGCCGGGGAAGGGCATCAGCAGGTAGGCGTGTACCAGCCCTGGAACCATCAGCAATACAATTCCCCACCAAAACAGGGATGGTTTAGTCATCTTCATCTTATTTCGTTTCATTAAGGCCGGCATACCGGTCGGGTGAGGGCATATAGCCTTTGTTTTTTAAAATACCGGCGAGGCGGTCGTAAAAAGCCGGTTCAGTGGGAGTAACACTGGCCAGGCCGTCTACATATTTATTATACAGGCAAAACAGCGCTGCGATCAGCACGGTATCATGTATTTCCATATCGGTTGCGCCTTCGCTGCGCGCCTTTGCAGCGAGATCATCGCTCACGGTACGGGCGTCGGCCTGTATGCAGCGAGCGATTTCGAGCAAGTGTTTCATTTTTGCACTCACCGGGGCGTTATCAGGGTCGTTTTTTACCATTTCGGCGGTAGTCCGCTCGCCGTAGTACGCGTCCGCCGCCGCGCTGTGGGCGGCAGTACAAAATTTGCACTGGTTTCCCTGCGAGGTTACGGCAGCGATCAGTTCCCTTTCGCCTTCCGTTAAGGTTGATTCTCCGCGAAGCAATATTTGCGTCAATTGACGGATGGGTAATGCGGTATCCTGGCGGTAATTCAGCAAGCCGGTAATACCGGGCAAATTCTCATCTAAAGGGATGTGAGGCATTTAATTAGGGTTAACTGGTTTTGTTAGTTGTAAAGATTGTAATTAGTTGCAATGGTTGCAATAGGTTTGGAGCAATAAAAACACAAATCCGACTTTGAAGACCTGTAAAAGGCCGCGCTTTCAACCTTTTTATTGCTTGTGTAATGCTCAGGGAGCGGCACTTGCTTAACTTGTTATGATGATCTGTTGAATCCTTATCTTTACCCGGATGCAAATGGACCACAAAAAAGTATTTGCCGTAATGGGGATAGGGGCGCTGTTCCTTATTAGCCTTGTCATTTCCCAATACTACAATGCCCTGAACCAGGCCGAACTACAGAAAAAAAGAAAAACTGAATATGGCTGGCTGCACTTTACCGGCAAGGTAAGCCATTACCGTTTGTATAAATACATGAACAAAAACTTTTACCAGGTTTGTGTTAAGCTTGATTCGCCAAACCTAAAACCGGTGATGGTTTATAACGATGATGACGCTATTAAAGTTAATAAGGGCATCGCCACCTTTTCGGCCGGGTATTATGACCGCGTGCTTGGCCCTGCCGATTCCGTTGCCGTTAATGTTGATAATAGCGGGAAAGTCATTTTTCATTACGCTACCCATGCGATAGCCAAACAAGATTTTAAGTTTGAGCCGATGGGTTTGCTGCGGAAGGATCTTGATGGTTGCAATTAGGCCGTAGCCGTACGCAACTGCCGCTGCCACGCTGCCTGATAATTGCAAAATATGGTGACAGGGTTTTGTCATTGACAAAATCTTGTCAGTATTTAAAGTATTAATAGCCAGGTTTGTAGCGCTTTGTAGCAGGGTGTAGCACGTGTAGCGCTACAAATTTCCATTCCTGAACTTTGGCCCCTGGTAATTGCGCTGAACCGTTTTTAGACAGTAAGATAAAAGGAACGGGCAAATTGAACTAAATTCAACTTGCCCGTTCCTTATGAAATCGTATGCCGATGGCCTTTTCTTAATGGTTAACGGCCAGTTTATGCTTTTTACCCTCAATATTTCAACACCAAAAACCCTGTTTTGTGTTTGGTGATACCGTTGGCGGTATAATCCAGCTGATAAAAATAGGTTCCGGGCAACTGCATCTGCCCGTTTTTGTTGCTGTGACCGTCGAATACTTTTGAGGCGTTGTCATAACCCTGCGTTTCGTAAACCAACTGCCCGTTGCGGTTCATGATCATCAGTTTATTGTCCGGATAGTTGGTGATGTTATCGATCTGCAAAAAGTCGTTAATCCCGTCTCCATTAGGAGATACGCCCTGGTGAACGGTTATTTCGTCGTCCGCCAATGTTACTGTTTCGGTTGGTTTGGTCACGCTGATTTGCGGACCGTAGCTGTCGGCGCCGCCAGACGCCCGTGTAATGGTGATGGTGTACGTCTGGGTGGTTGTCCCGTCCTGCGCGGTCACCAATACGGTGATGGCATTTGCCCCTACTGCTAAGGTTATGGGCGCTGATGCTGTTTTGTTGGCCACAGTTGTGCCGTTCACTTTTACCGTTGCCGTCAGGTCCAGCACACTCGGGGTCACCGTTACCGAACTGGTTGCATTGGGAACATTGGATGTATAAGCAAACGTTTTATAAGCAAAGGTTGGCGACAAGGTTGCCGTTTGCACCGAC
>DASRTD010000047.1:0-15500 GCA_035656115.1 Mucilaginibacter sp. | reverse complement strand
GTCGGTGCAAACGGCAACCTTGTCGCCAACCTTTGCTTATAAAACGTTTGCTTATACATCCAATGTTCCCAATGCAACCAGTTCGGTAACGGTGACCCCGAGTGTGCTGGACCTGACGGCAACGGTAAAAGTGAACGGCACGGCAGTGGCCAACAAAACCGCATCAGCGCCCATAACCTTAGCAGTAGGGGCAAATGCCATCACCGTATTGGTAACCGCGCAGGATGGGGTAACCACGCAAACGTACACCATCACCATTACAAGGGCGTCTGGCGGCGCCGACAGCTACGTCCCGGGGATCAGCGTGACCAAACCAACCCAAACTGTAACGCTGGCGGACGACGAAATAACCGTTCACCAGGGCGTATCTCCTAATGGAGACGGGATTAACGACTTTTTGCAGATCGATAACATCACCAACTATCCGGACAATAAACTGATGATCATGAACCGGAACGGGCAGTTGGTCTTCGAGGCACAAGGCTACGATAACGCTTCAAAAGTATTCGACGGTCACAGCAACAAAAACGGGCAGATGCAGTTGCCCGGAACCTATTTTTATCAGTTGGATTATACCGCCAACGGTATCACCAAACATAAAACAGGGTTTTTGGTGTTGAAATATTGAGGTTAGCGATTAGTGGAAAGAGATCAGAGATTAGTTAAAAAACAAGCGACAACTCTCTGATCTCTACTTCTTTCCACCCCTCAATTCACCACAAACGCCAGCTCTGTATTCCTGTACACCGGCTTTTGCAGTTGCTGCTTCATATTTTTAAAAACCTTCAGCGGGGCCTCTGCGGCAAACATGTTTACCAGCCAGGAGGGCAGGCCACCGCCGGGATCCATGTGCAAAGTATAAACAACGTCCACTTTATCATTGCCTGCCGGCGTGATCACCCATTTACCAACCGATTCATTCACCCTTACTATTCCCTTTTTTTCAGGCACAAATCCCGGTACTGCCGGGCCATCCACGGTTACCACTTTCGTTTCGGGGTCCTGTGTAACGGTTAAGTGGGCAACAAAATCGCGGTTAGCAGCCGGCCAGGGCAGGCTTACTTCCGAATAATAATAAAGTTCGGAAGCCGACACCTGTTTTAGCAAAACCGCTGATTTCAGGTGGTAAACCCAATCGGTCGAGGTTTTTATATCCATCAGCAGGGCAACCAGCTGGGGTGCGGTCGCATCAAACCGGGCCTCCACTTTTATTCCTTTTATCTTCGAGCCCGGCACCAGGCTGGTATATACTTTTATACCATCTTCATCTGCTCTCAAATTCCAGTCGGTCTGTGCCGATACGGCAGCGCTGCTTAATACTAAAACAAGCGCCGCAAACCATAGCCTTTTCATTGTATGAATTGATTTTGTGTGTATCCTAATTAAAAGTCGAACTTCATAAAAAACCTTACTCCTGAGCGCGCTACATCCGGGTGGTCCAGGTATGTGAACCGCCGCACGTAGTCGACCCGAAGTAACTTGAATATATTAGCAACCCCCACGCTGCCTTCCACATAAGGCGTACTGCCCAGCGCATTTGTAATGGGCGTTCCGGCGCCGTCAACAGGAAAGCGCAGCAGATCGGGGTGTATTGAGGGGTTATTCTGATTCCGTATACCGCCCCAAAGTCCTTTAAAATCTACCACCTCGCGCCATTTTAATTTTTCGAGCAGCGGGATTTTATTAAAGAAGAATCCGTTAAAATTATGGTCGATGTTAATGCTGGCGTAATGGTCGCTCACAAATTCCAGGAAGTTCATCAGGTTGTACGAATTGAACTGGAATGCATAAGTTTGGTTGGCCCGGGCAATATCCAGCAGCGGGAACGGGGCCTGGCCAAAAATGTTGCTGCCCTCAACGCTAACATCAGTATAACCCAGCTGCGACAAATAAAACCGCTTGCTGATATCTGCGGTAAGGCTGCTGTAATTGTAGTGCCCGCCAAGCACGCCGTCGAAACCCTGGTCGTACCGGAGGGTGAAAATGGGGTATTTGTCGGGTATGGGCGTGCGGTACAGTTTGCCCTGGTAAAACTTTTCGTATGGTGCGTACCGCAGTTCAGTAGATAGCTGGGTTGACCGGATACTGCTCACATTATTGGGCGCGCCATTTGCGTCGCTGATAAAATGCAGCTCGCCGGCAGGCGCCTGGTCCCAGTCCTGGAATTCAAATTTATAGGAGAAGTGGCTGTTAAATTCGTGCACATAATCCAACCTGAAAATGTCGTTGTATAGCCACAGGTCGTTGTTGCCTCTTTTGAAAGAAAGCAGAAAGTTGTCTTCCTGCACAAACTGCAGTTCCTGGCCGGGGATTTTGGTATCGTGCTCAAAACTGGCGCGTACATAGTTTTGCGGAAACCGGTAGATAGATTTATCGTTGAGCGAATAAGTGGTGCTAAAGAAGTATTTGTACCTTTCATCCTTAAAACCATAAGCGCCGTAGGTTTCAAAATAATAGCGTTTGCTCAGGGTGGGCGTTGTGCGACCGCCCAGGCGCAGCCTGAACCCTTCTACCGGGTTAAAGCTATAAAACGAATTTACAGGCCCCATTTCAAACCAGCCAAAGTTTTTATAACCTGCAAAAAGCAGGGTAACCAGGTCCATGGTCCGTTTAAATGAAGGGATAAGCTGCAGGCTGTCGATGTGTTTGTAAATATTACTTTCGGCTGTCGTGAGGGTATCCATCCGGCTTACTTTCCAAAAAATCTCGGTCTTATCCTCAGCTTCAGGAGCTACCACCACCGAAGGGCCTACATAATCCCGCTTATCGCGCGGCTGGTTGATCACAAAGTTTCTAACAGCTACGGCGCGTTCGCCAAAAATGCCGCCGCCTTTCTTTTTGTTCAGGCCGAAATCAATTTTCAGGTCGCTGTTGCTCAGGTGGTATCTGCCGTCTTCATTTTTTTCAAACTGCAGCGATGCCTGCATCTGCCGCACAAAATTCAGGTTGATATTTTTGTTGACGGTCAGCACGGCATTTTCTACCGCATAGTTGCCGTCCATGGTCACATAAATGCGGCCCTGGAAAAGCAGGTCGGTTTTGTTTCTGGGTGTAAAGCTTAATTCAATCAGTTGGGGGTTTTGGTCCTTGATGGTATCGGTAATAAAAAATTTATAAAAAGTGGGTGCGTTATCGGCAATCGGGCTCAGCATCTCGTTGCTCAGCAGCATGATATTGTTATCATAAATATCAATATCCTGGTACATGCGGTTAAAGTAGGTGTTGAGTCCCTGGTTGTCTACAAAGTTTTCGTCGTACTTAACCTGTTTCTGGGCAGTAATTACCTGTTTGCGGGCATCCGGATTTTTGCGATTATAAATTTCGGACAATTTCTCGTCCATATACAGCGGCAGCATGTTCCTGCCGCCCATTGCTGTCGAATCCTGTGTGATGAACAGGAACTGAAAGTTTTTAAAGATGCGTTTGTTCTTAAATTTCTCCGAAAGGTCACTCAGCGAGATCACCATCTTTTCGTACTGCTTGTATTCGGCATAATCATAACCTTCCAGGCGGTTGCTTTCTTTATGGGCGATCACTTTGCGTATCAGTTCAACAGCGGGGTTATTTTTATTGCTGTATTTAGATTTTTTTCCGGCCTTTACCACTACCTCGCTCAGCTGTTTACTTTCTGCCGGAAGCACGAAATCGATGGTTTGTACCCTGCCGGGGATGATGTTTTTTACGATGGTCTTATAACCGATGGCCGAAGCCTGTATTTGCGTAAAAGTGCCGTTTATGGCCAGCTGGTACCGGCCGTTATTGTTGGTATTTACGCCCTGCTCGGTGCCCGAAACCTCCACAGTGATCAGCTGCAGCGGCTGCCCTGTTTTGGCATCTTTAACTTCGCCTTTAATGATGGTGGTTTGCCCGAAGGTGTAAAAAGCGCCGGCAAACATCGCTAGCGAAATCAGCAGCAATCGGTATATTATGGATCTTAATTTCATGATGCGTTTGCTAAAGAAATTTGATTTTAACAAGTAACGCGCTGTATCTCAAGGGGGCGGGACGCTGTGGCTCTTGCCATTTTTTAACTGAGGGCGTCTGTTGGTTTTTGACCGGCGAGGCGGGGTATTGCCCTCACCAATTGATGGGACGAAAAGCGGCACGCGCCGCCTCCCGTCCTCACCAAAAAATTTGTTATTTGGTGCCGAATGCATAAGCCAAACGCAGTGCAACGAAGTTTACCTGGCTGTTGTCGTTATTGCTGGTAAAATTTGTCGATCCTTCGTACCGTACACCGGCATCCAGGTAGCTCTTATGGCCCAATGGAAATTGATAACCGATCTGCGGAGCATAAATAAAGGCCGCGCTGTTGTCAAAACCTACGTCGGCTTTGTTGAGCAGGAAGGCCGCACCGGCTTCGCCCTGTATGTAAAAATGACTTACCGGGAAAAACTTTAACCCGGCCTTTACGGGCAGCAGCTGAATGTTGGTAGCGGTAAGGCCTGTACCATAAGCATTGGTTTTGCCCTGGATGCTGTTATAGCCTGCGTTAATAGTTACAAATAACTGCTGCGGCACAACGGGGATATCGGCCTGTAATGAGCCGCCGATGTTCCAGTTGTACCCGTTTGATAAATTCCCGGTGGGAATACCGGCGTCGACGCCAACACTAAAAATTACGCCGTTTGAAGCGGTGGAATTTGTTGTGGAAGCTGGTGTGTTTTGTGCCTTGGCACCGAATGCGAACCCGGCAAAAGCAAGTGCCAGGGTTGTGATTTTGAATGTACTTTTCATGACTATAAGTATTATTTGTAGATGTGTTTTTATTAAACACAGGTCAAATTAACGGCGCAAAAACGGGTCACCGTTTCATCCTAATGTCACGTTTATTCAATCGCTTGATTAACAGTTGTTTATTTTTTGACTTTTGTAGTAAAATAGTCAGGGCAATGTCAGCGCTCGCAAAATATAGCTCACAGAAATGTCACCGCCTGTAAAACAGCCATTTATAAACAATGTGTTTAAACACATAATTCTCCCTTGTGTTGGTGTTGTGATAAGGAAGTGTTTGTGGTTAGGTTATCTTTATGGCGGCCGTGCCTGCTGTCGATGCTACGAATGAGGGTTAAAATGTCGTGACTACACGCCGGCTAAACTTTTCGCCAGGTATTATTTATAAAACAACTCCTCGGCCTTAAAATAAATACTCTCGGCATATTTGGTTCCCCAGGGCAGCACGTTGCTGAAAAACAGCACTGCTCTGCCATGTTTCCTGTCGATGTTGAAAGCTGTATTTGCCAAACCGCCCCAGTATAAGCTGCCCGGCGGGGCGCCGTTGGTACCGCTTACCGCTACGGCGAAGCCCAGGCCCATCTTATCCCTGCCGATACCTCTAGCGGTTTTATCCGTTAGTGCAGGGTACATATTCGACCCATCAGACACTATCCACAGGTCGCCCATCTGGTTTACGCTCATCATATCAATGGTCGACTTCTTCAAAATCCGTTTCCCATCCAGCGTGCCGTTATTTAATATACATTGCACAAACCGGCCATAATCATGCGCGGTGCTGAACAAGCCCCCGCCGCCGCTGAACTCTTTGGGCTTTAGCTCGGCCTTATTGTTGCGCCAGGCAGTGTCGGCCATAAATTTGTCGCCTCTTAATTCGCCAAACGAAACAATGTCTTTGATCAGCGAATCCGGCACCGTAAAAAAGGTGCGATTCATCCCCAGCGGTTGGCAAATGTGCTCTTCAAAATAAGCCTCCAGGCTTTGCCCCGATATCTTTTCCACCAGCTTACCCACCCAATCCATGCTGGTGCCATAGTAAAAGCTCTCGCCCGGTTCAAAAACACGTGGGTAGTCTTTGTATTTCCAGTCGGCCGGTTTTTTCCATTTGACCAGTTTGGCGTTATCAAAAAAATAGGCAAATCCCGAGGTGTGCGTCAGCAGCTGCCGCAGCGTGATCGATTTGCCGGCTTTTGCCAGTGTGCCATCATCCTTTAAAACCGGTATCTCCTCCATCTCGGGCAGCCATTTGTCCAGCGGGTCGTCCAGCTTAATTTTACCCTGCTCCACCAGTTGCATCATCGCCGTAGCGGTGATGGCTTTGGTCATCGAGTATATCCTGAACACACTGTTCTCATCCAGCGGTTTGGGTTTGTCCCATATCTCGTTGCCATGCACATAATAGTAATTCACCCCCTTTTTGTCGAGGCTTACCACGTAAAAGGCCGGCAGCGGGTTATTGGCGGCAACGCTGTCGAAAACCTTGTTCCAGGCGGCGTGGCTATCGGCACTTTGCGCCGACAAGCGGGATGCGTTAAAAAGCAGCACACATAATATAATCGGCAGGTGAAATACTTTTTTCATAACCTTCGGTTTAATTTAATAGATACGTATGGCAGTGCCTGGCAATCGGCCGGTCGGGGTTTACCATAGTGTAAATATATATTTTAACAGCGATGTTTTTTTGCTCCGATTTGGTTGATGTTTTCAACAAAAAGCCCTCCAACTTTCGCTGAAGGGCTGTGACGTAACTCCGCTGGGGTGTGAACCCGATCACGGCATCCGGCTGAAGACAGATATCGGGGTAGACCCATCCGGGCGAGGCGAACTATGCCAGGTCAGTTTATCCCCCTCAAGCTTGAAGCTGCTGACACGTGTTGTCTCATCCCAGTTGGGATAAGAAGCACGCTCGGTGTGAAAAGTGATGGTACCTTTTGTTTCGTCAACGGTATAGGTGCCAAAATGACAACTGGCACTCATAACGGCATCTTTGTATTCTTCCCGGGTACCCTTCGTGCGGTCCCCCGAAGCGAATTTTAAATGCTCCGACCGAAATATTTCTATCACATAATGGCCATCGGCTGTGAAAATGGCGATACCCCGGGGATCGGTGCCATAATCAGCAACCTGGCTGCCGCCTGGCAGGATTTTGTCGGCGGCAGTGAGATGCCAGGAGCCCACCAATTTAGATTGGGAAAACGCAGGCAATGTCGCGAATGCAAACGCGACAAGGAAAAAGCCTTTTTTTACGGCTGAGAATTGTTTTTTCATATTTTGATTTTTGATGATCAAAGGTGTTTTTTACAAACCGGCTTCAATAATCTTCTTGGCGTTGTTAGTCATTTCAACATTAGGTTATTTTGAAAATGATGGTTTGGCGTCACGCACTCTTTTTATGGCTAATTTTTTACCATAACTTAATTGACGCCATAGCCATTCAAGCGGACCAAAGTAATATCTTGATAGCCACCATTTGCTGAAATATATTTGCGTTGCATAAATGGAAAGAGCAATCAGCATAAAAACGCCATAGCTCAGGTGATGCATCACTAATCCCAGCCCAAAGCCTGAAAACAGGAGCAGCCCAAAAATATTTTGCACCACATAATTTGTCAATGTCATTCGCCCGTATAACTGCAAGGCTCCAAAAAAACGCTTTAGTTTTCCCGCAAGATAAAGCCAGCATATTGCCGACGTAATAAATATCATGGTACTTAAAAACAGCCAGGGCTGTGGGTTAAAATACTTAAACACTTCTTTTAACCATGGCGGTTGCGGAAATGCAAACGGAACCAACAACACCACGGTTATCGCAAGACTCAGCCAAAAAGTCCGTTTAATATATTTTTTATTTCCCTCCAAACGGCCAAAGAAATTGATTTTTTGTGCGGCCAGTCCCAACAGGAAACATAGCAAAACGACTTCATGGAAAACAATTGAATAAAATGGCCAAAGTATCTCATACTTATACGTACATATAAGTCCGCTTTTTAAAACGTCCAGCAAATTGTGGCTGTGGTACAGCGGAAAATCAGGTGATGCCAGGGGAAATCCATTATTTTTAAACGCCAGGACAAAAGCAGTAAGCGCCGGGTTGACAAGCAGTAATGCCAGGCTGATATAAAAAGCCGTTTTTGCCGAAACGTTACGAAAAAGCAGCAATAACATACCCAATACAGCATAATCCTTTAAAATATCCCCGAACCATATGGCGCTGTCAATAAAAGCTATTACCAGTAACCAGGACATCCTTCCCAAAAAAAAGTGTACCGGGTTGATACCCTTCGAAGCTACGTTATCCATCAAAACGGCAAAACCATAGCCAAATAAAAAACTAAGCATGGTCCACGATTTGGAATCAAAAACAACTGAGCCAAATCCGAATAAAAAATTATTGAAAGCATCGGGGTTGGGCTTGCTGCCCGCGAAAAAAAATATAGCAGTAAAATTCATTAGCACCACACCTAAAAGGGCCCAGCCCCTTAGTATGTCAACAATAACGATGCGTTCGTTTTGCCCAACGGGGCCAATAATAGTTGTTTCCATATTTAGTTTTTAAGTTCCAAAGTACATTTACAGTAACCTGGCGCCCGTCCATTTCACGTAAATAAGCTGCAACTGGGCGCCTCTTGCCCGGTTACAGCTTAACATCTTGCTCTTCCGCTACGCGCTAACATTCAGCCACCTTAACTAAAACAGCTGTTCCGCTGGGGGAGTAATGCCTTTTAAACGCAGGTAAATGGTGGTTTGGCCCCGTTGGTGGGTTTGATGTTCAAATGCCTTACCGAATAATCCGCTTCGTGTAATGTCGTACCTGGCAAACTTTGTGGTTTCCTGCAGTTGATCGGGCGTCATATTTTGAAGTGTGCTTATTACCCAATCGTAGCTATCCATTACCGCTTTTATGGTAGCTTCCTTCGTCGGGGAGTCCATTTTTTCATTAACATGATGAGAGGCAAGTGTTTCACCAACAGGGTTTGGTTTATCGCTTGCGACAGTAGCAAACACATAATTGGCATCGGATAAATGAAGCATTTGCTGCGCAAACGAGCGGATCTCAGGCGTTGGTTTAAAACCGTAACCATCCTCGGGCATAGCATCCAGGTAGGCCTTGGTGTATGTTTTTGCCCGCTGCCATTCGGCTATCATTTGTGATTGCGTAAATTGAGCGAATACTGAACTGCTGACAAAAATTAATGCCAGAACTGCAAACAATTGGGTTACTTTTTTCATGATGGGTTATTTTAATTTTTGATGATCAAAGGTGTTTTTTACAAACCGGCTTCAATAATCTATTCGACGGCTATACTTATATTTCCAACGGAGAATGCTTTTTATTCGACGTTTGGGTTTTTTACCCAACCGTCTTAGTTTTTAGGGCAATTGCAGAGAATAATGGCCCAACCGCATAAAACAGCGCATGAAAACTTAAAAGGTTAGTATTTTTGAACATGAAGATACGTAGGCAAGCACCCAATACTGTTCAACTCCAGGTGCTGATATGGACCGCCGTGTTGTTATTGAGTTTTTTTTCGTTGCTGCCGATGGATGGTTTGCTTAAATCAGCCATCTTCACGGTAGTCAACGCAATATCATACGCAATCATTATTTATGGGAATATCCTGTTCTTATATCCGGTATTTTATCAAAAGAGAAGGTTTGCATGGTACGGCATTTCAGTAGCGTTGTTTTTAATTTTAACAGGAATACTAAAGGGTTACGTTGGCATTATCGTCTACAAGTATCTGTTAATAAAAACACCCCCGGTTAATTTGCTCGATTTATTGGCATATGTTCCCCCTGGTATCCTGATCTATGTCCTCAGCCTGGTTTTTCGCATTTTCATTGCCTATTTCACTTTAAAACAACAGACTGAGGAAATCCTTTTGCAAAAAAGCCAGGCCGAACTTAATTTACTCAAATCGCAGGTTCAGCCGCATTTTTTGTTTAACGCGCTTAACAGCATTTACTACCGGGTTTATAAAGTTGATCCGCCGGCAGCCGGCCTGATAGAACGCCTGGCCGATATTATGCGTTATTTTGTTGATGAAAGCCCAAAGGACGAAGTGGCGGTAGCCACAGAAGTAGCATTTATCGAAAACTATATTGCACTTGAAAGAATTCGTATCCGGCACGGCGCCGTTGTTAATTTCGAGAAAGCATATAACCCGGATTTGCGCATTCCCCCGATGTTGCTCATGACCTTTGTTGAAAATATTTTCAAACATGGGATCGACAAATCACGAAAACAAAACCAGGTAACAATTTCATTGGTCCAGCAAAGTGATTATTTGCTTTTTAAAACCAGCAACCGCAGGATCGACCCGGAGCCGGGCGATGAACCGGGCGGCTTTGGGATAATTAACTTAACCAAAAGACTGAAGATGTTATATGGCGACAAATTTGAACTGACCATCGATGACGAAGGAGAATTATTCACCGCGTTTTTAAAAATCCCGCTTTAATGAATTTAAGCTGCATAATTATTGACGATGAGCCAGACGCTATCGACCTGGTGGAACTGCTTATAAAGCAAAGTACAACCTGGGCCCTGAAAGCGAAATGTTATGATGCCCTGGAGGCGCTGACGTTTTTAAAAAAGAACCCGGTTGACTTTATTTTCCTGGATATTAATATGCCAAAGCTCACCGGAATGGAACTTGCAACCTTATTGCCGCCCCGCACCAAAATTGTTTTCACCACCGCTTATTCCGAATACGCCTTTGAAAGCTATGCTTTTGAAACGATAGACTATTTGCTGAAACCTATTACGCTAAAGCGTTTCCTGGCGTCAGTGCAAAAAATAGAGCAGCATTTTTTAAAACCCGGCCCGGAATATCCGCCAAATACCGAACAGGTACAGGAGTTTTTTTTCGTGAAATCGGGAAAAACATTCCGGAAGATTCTTTTAAAAGATATCCTGTATTTTGAAGGAGAGAAAGATTATGTGCGGCTGGTCACCAGCCAGGAACAACTGCTGATCTACCGCCGGCTAAAGGATATTGAAGAACAGCTGAAGTTGCCGTTTATCAGGATACATAACTCCTATATTATCAATTATGAACAGCTGAGTAAAATTGAGGACAATCATATTTATATTGCTGATAAACGCATACCTGTAAGTGAAAAGTTCAGGGATCGATTTATGGAAGTTATCAATAAAAATAAGTTTTAATTGAAATTGGTAGCCGGTCGTTTTTAATGTGTGAACATCGAGTGGTTCCAAAAAAATGTTCTTTTTTATCCTTTGGCCTTCCCCATCTCCAAATAACTAAGCACTCATTTGCGTTGTTTACTATCTTTAAGCATCTGCTTAACCCCGCGCCCGGCTAGGTGTCCACACTTAACTCAAAGCAAGTTTGACCGTCCAAGCTCAAGCCATCAAAAGTATACTAATGCCGCTTTACCCGATCACTCATTCCTCAACCCCGTTATCGGGTTTGCCAGCGCGCCCTTTACGGTTTGAAAGCTGACGGTGATGATGGTGATCATCAAAATAACAGCGCCGGGTATGACCAGGTTAAAGATATTCATCGAAACATGGTAAGCGAATGTTTGCAGCCATTGCCATAGGGCCAGCCATGAAAGCGGCGCTGCGATTAAGAATGCAATAAGTACCAGCCTCAGAAAATCGACGGAAAGGATAGTAGCCAGCTGGCTTAATGATGCGCCCACCACCTTGCGTATGCTGATCTCTTTGCGGCGGCGCTGTACTACAAAAGCCGAAAGACCGAACAGGCCTAAACAGGAAATGGCTATGGCGATACCCGCAAACCATTTGGACAACGTGGCTACCCGTTCTTCCGACGCATAAAGCTTGTGGTAGTCTTCGTCAAAAAATTTGTATTCAAAGGGCAAGCCCCGATTATAGGCGTGATAAAGGTTTGCAATGCCTGCAAGGGTTGTTTTTTCGGCCGCCGGGTTTATCCTGATGATAATATTTTGGCAGGTTTTGCGATAGTTGATAAAAAGCGGGCCGATTGGGTTGTATAACGATTCGTAGTTGAAATCTTTCACCACGCCGACAATGGTTTTGGGCGAGCCCCAAAGTTTGACTGTTTTTCCGAGGGGATCTTTTAAGCCCATCCGGCGTATGGCGGTTTCGTTAAAAATAACCGCATTGCTGTCTGCCGGGTTCTGTGAAGAAAAGGTTCTTCCTTCCTTCATTTGAAGGCCAATGGTTTCTGCAAAATTGAAATCGGCGTAAAATCCGGAAAATTCGAAGCTTGAAACTTTCCCCGGCCAGTCGATGCCGCCGCCGCCGCTGTGATTGACAAACAGATCGCCTTCCATATCCGATGCATTCACCACTCCGGGTATCTTTTTCAGATCGGTTAAAAACGCCGGCGTGTTTTGCTGGATACTGCCCGCATTAGCAAATGATATAAGGTCGCTTTTATTATAGCCCAGGTTGCGTGTTTGAATAAATTTCATTTGCCGGTAAATCACCAGCACCGAAATGATCAGCACGGCCGAAATACAGAACTGGAAAACCACCAGGCCTTTGCGGATAGCCTGGCCGCCCATGCGCAGGTTAAAATTTCCTTTAAGGATAAGCGCCGGCTTAAAACCCGATAAATAAAGCGCAGGGTAGCTGCCCGCCAGCAGCCCGGTAAGCAGGGTAATCAAAAGCATAAACCCCGCCAGTTTAAAATTGATATCCGCAAACAGCTGGTCCCCGGTCAGTTGTTCAAAAAAGGGTATCAGCAGCAGCACCAGCAAGCCTGCAATGATCATCGATAGAATAGCCATCAAAACCGATTCGCCCATGTATTGAAGGATGAGCACACCGCGCCCGGCCCCGACGACTTTTTTAATGCCGACCTCTTTTAATCTGATCGACGCCCTGGCGGTTGACAGGTTGGTGAAATTGATACAGGCTATGGCAATAAGGAATATAGCCACGATGGAGAACAGCCTCACATAAGCAATTCGGCCACCGGCTTGCACGCCGTTTTCAAAATGATTTTGTAAATACCTGTCCTTAAACCGCTGGAGGAATAGTTTGCCGGTCCACACCGTGTCGCCGGCTTTATTACGCAGAAAGTCTTTTATCTTAAGGTTGATCTGTTCGACAGTAACACCGTTTTTCAGCGTAAGGTAAGTACCCGGCGCGTTGCTGTTCCAGTTAATGTATTGTGTGGTGGTGTTCAGATAAACCTGGCTTGGAAACAGCACGTCAAACTGCAGCGACGAGTTTGCCGGCGGCGCAGCAAAAATGCCCGATACCAGGTACGCGCCATTTATCTTTTTGTTGAGGCCTTTATAAAACGTAACGGTTTTGCCAATAACATTATCCGCGGAGTGAAATAATTTTTCGGCTAAGCGGGCAGACAATAGCACATCTTTGCTACCCGACAAGGCACTGGCCGCGTCGCCCTGTAATAATTTAAATTTAAATAGCTTAAAAAAATTGTTGGATGCAAAGGCTTCCGTCGCTTTGAAACTGTTTTGTTTGCCATCCGAAATAATAGCTGTTTCCTCATCGTCCGAAGGCAGTTTTACCGTTGCGGCATCCCCAATGCCGGGCACCTCCGTTTTTAGCGCATTGGCGAGCAAATCGGGGGTGTCATCAAAGGTGAGCAACGTTTTGTCGGCCGATGGAACGTTTTGCATCACCAGGTAAAGGCCGCCGTCCTGGAAATTATCCATGCTTGTTTCATGATTTATCCAAAGAAAAATCAGGAACACAGCGGTTAGGCCAATAGAAAGCCCCGCCAGGTTGAGGAGCGTAAACCTGCAATCCTTTACAAGGTTACGCCATGCAATTTTCCAGCTGTTTTTAAACATGATGCTTTTTTTGTCCAAAGGACAAAACGTATTATATTATGTTGCACTTCGTTTGGCATCTACCCATATTTTATTTCATAACTTAGCCTTTCCTTTCGATAATTTCCGTCAAACCAAACAAAAATATGAAACGGGTTACAGCCTCCCGGGGTCAGAGTTAACGGTCGTGTTTATTTGCTGTATTTCCCAGTGGCATTGTGGTTATAAAAACTATTAGAAAATCAATCAATGGACAGCTTCAATTGTAAAAGAATTACTTTATTATTACTGCTGTTCCTGTTTAAAGCGGCGTTTGTTTTTCCGCAACCAACCAGGGCCGATAAACCTTCCGGCACGGATAGTAGATTTTCTTTCACCGCACCCGAAAATGAGGGCTTTTCTTCAAAAGGCTTATGCAATATCTTTTCTTATGTAAAAGAAAATAAGGTAAATATTCACAGCCTTCTGATCATAAGGCACAAGCGGGTTATATTCGATGCGTATTTTTATCCATTTCGCCCTAACTTAAGGCATGATATAGCATCCTGTACAAAATCGATAACAGCACTGCTTACAGGTATCGCTATAGATAAAGGTTATATTAAGAATGAAGATCAATTGGTGTCAGGTTTTTTTCCTGAGATTAAGCCGCCGTCAAAAGGTTTTGAAACTTTAACCATTAAAGACCTGTTAACGATGACCTCAGGTTTTGATTGCAGTTTTGCGAACGAGGACAGCCTGTTCTATCGACTATTTCAATCAAGTAATTGGCCCGGATTTATTTTCAATATCCCTTTTGCAGCTGAACCCGGCAAGCAATTCTCTTACTGCAGTTGTAATTATTACCTCTTGGCGGAAATTATTTACCGGGCAACAAAATTATCTCCGGAGGATTTCGCAAAAAAATACCTTTTTAATCCCTTAGGCATAAAGTCAGTTTATTGGTCGAAAAACGATAAAGGCATTAATTACGGCTGGGGCGATTTAGCCTTAAAACCGTATGATCTTGCTAAAATCAGCCAGCTTTTATTAGATGATGGCAAATGGAACGGTAAAACCGTCATTTCGTTAAACTGGCTAAAAAAATCGGAAGCCATGAACACCAAATTTGATAACGGGAATGGATATGGCTATGGTTTTTGGCTGGATAGGGACCATGCTTACAATGCAGAGGGCAGAGGCGGACAACGCTTACTCATCGACCCAGTAAACAAAACAATTATTGTGGTTACCGCCGGCGGCTATAATTGGGATGATAAGGGCGGGATGGGCGATATAATCGGCAGCGCACATCATTTTGATAAAAAATTGAAAAACGATCCGCTGGCTTATAAATCCCTGAGAAAATTGGAAAATGAGGCCGCAAGGCTGGTTAATGACTCGTCCGGCCACGTTTACGTTTCTACCGAAAAAAATAAACTTTTTAATAAGGCCCTTCTCTTTCCAAAAAACAGCCTGTCAATTAAAAGTGCCGAAATAGTTGAACAAAATGGGAAAACGTTTTTTAAACTGATTCCCATTTCGGGACCAACCATCTCTTATCCTTTAGGAATTGGCGCTGCCTACAAATTTTATAAAGACCCCGGTTCAGGCCATTTGTTTGCGCTAGGGGGATATTGGAAAGCCGACAGCGAATTCGAAATAGAGTTTAATATGCTCTCAAAAATTAACAAATACCTGGTTGATTTTAAAATTGACAATCACATCCGCGTTATGATTAAGGAAGGAACACATGAAATAAATGAAGAATTTCCCGTTATGATAGAAAATTGACTAACATCCAATCATCGCTCCGTTCGCGGGGATGACGAGTGCTGATAGGTAAAAAAATCCCGGTCATTACTCTCGCACCCTTTGATTGACGGGTTAACCCCAATTTAAGTTGCACTTCGTTTGGCATTTACCAGTATTTTATTCCATAGCTTAGCATTTCCTTTCGAAAACTTCCATTAAACCAATCAAAAAATGAAATGGATCACAGCCGCCCTGAAGCCGCCCAG
>DASRTD010000046.1:0-11923 GCA_035656115.1 Mucilaginibacter sp. | reverse complement strand
AATCAATTCTTTTGCCCCGTTATTGCTTGAGAAAAAGTCTTTAAGATCATCGAACCGGATTTTCTTTTGTTCCTTTAGGAATTCTGCTAGAACGCGGTTTTTCAATGGGTCATATCGTTTGTTCGCTTGCGGGAAAATGGTGTTTAATTGTTTGTTAAGATTTTCAAAAGTGACTGGCAGGCGCTCTGCCGTTAATGCCTCGGTTAGCAGGCCAATTATTCCTGTCACATGAATTAGCAGGTATTTATTTTGGGTGCCGGGAACCTTTCCAAAGACAGTTGTGAGAAAGGTGCTGTAGACCGCAGGTTCATGGCGGTATGACCTGCGCACGGCATCATAAACCATGGTGAACGAACGCTCCATATTGGGGAATTCTGAATAGGTCTTGATAAAGTCAGCGGCCATTAATGGGAAATCCGGAAATTTAATGGGAAAGGCTTCTTCATCCTTTACCAGTAACCCGGCTATCAAAACATAGTGCATCCTGAAATAATTGAATAGGTAACGTTGCGTCGACCGGTCACCATCAAAAAACGGCGGCAGTTCATGTTCCAGCAGGTTGTGCCCGTGCACCATCCCGTCTGCAATTTGTTCCAGCACCGTGTCCCTGGTCATGGTTACAGGCTTCAAGCCCCATTTTATCGGCGTAAAAAAATGCAACCGTTCCTGGACCAGCGAATCCGAAAGAGACAGATTTAAACCAAACTGGATCATTTTTTTATAAGCGGAGGGTAATTGGTCGATTGTCTTCAGCAGCCGGGCTTCTTCCGCATCAATTGCGAAGGGCCTGGATGTCAAAAAACCCTCCATAAGGCGGTAAAGCAATTCCGTATCAATGGGTTCTTGGTCCTGGTTCCACGGGGAAATAACGATAGGCTGTTTTGAGCCGTTACTGGTTGAAAAAATCGGACTTAGCCCGGGGAGGTCCTGGAATAATTTATAAAAGTCGAACTCGTCCTCGTTTACAAAGTAAAATTCACGCCTGTTATAAGTTCTGTTTGAATCTTTAAATCTTGAAAAATTTATTACGCCGCGTAAAATTGCCTTTTTCCATTCACCGGTATGTTGAGGCTGTTTGCTAATGCAGTATTTTTGAATGGTATGCTCGTTAGTGCTTTCGTCGTACGATCTTAACACGGTTGTTAATATTCCGTCAAGATCGGTCACGTCAGACAACAGTCTGTTGTCATTCAGGATCTGCGGGGTACAAGAGATAATTCCGGCCTCGCCTGCTGCAGAATCGAGAGACCCTTTTACGGCATATTCAATTGTTTTCATAACCTAAGTATTGTAAAAACCATAGGCAGTAGATATCATTGGAAAGCGTTCTGAATCAAATGGTATCTGCAACTCATCAAAATTAAGGATATTGTTCCGGTGAAATATAGCTATTAGCAGCTCAACCGCCCCTAAAGGATAGTAGTTGTTAAAATAGTTTTTATCATTCCAAACACCTTTGTCATTTGCGTGGCCCTCGCCGACGAATTGAAAAAAACCGCGGTTTTTAACTTGATTGGAATAATTCGTGCAAATAAAATAGGTGTGCTCCAGAATTTCAAGGCCTTCTTCTTTGCATAGTACTTTTTCCACTATAGCGTGCGTCGTCATGATGTTATCAATCTCCTTCAGCAAAGATTCACTCATAAATTCTTTGGAATTGTAGATGTTTTTTAAGTTTTCTTCCATTGTCTCCCAGTAGTCGTCGACTCTCCTTAATTGCTTTCCGATGTAATTGATTTGCGGATCGGACACGCAACAGTCAAATTTTGTAAATGCGTAATAAATGTTAGGGGATGTCTCATTTGCCGGATCGAAATGTTCAAGAAACTCCATCTGTTGATCCAATTTAGTGTCCGAGTTACTTAGTGTGACATCGTGACAAATTACCAGGTCGGTACACGTATAAAAAAAAATATAGCTAAAAAAATTTTGTATTATTTCTGCGGCGTCTCCCCGATCTGAAGGCTTGAGGTGGTTATCGTCTAATAAATATTTTCTAAACCGTTCTCTCAAAGAAACGAATGTACTTTCGGACGTATCGTCCAGTTCATTTTTACAATAAGACTCTATCATTTCAACGGCTTCCACGTCGCTATGAAGAAATGCACTAAATAGCTGGTTTACCGTAGGGCTTTCTATTCTGACCTTGAAATAAGTATTAAACATCTCCCCGGGAACGTTCTTTATGTGCAGTGAAACGTCCGATTTATTAGAACTTATGAGTTTTTCAAGCCAGCCGAGATTAGTCCTTCTCAGGAGATTATCGTAGTGGTATTCCCAAAGACCGGGCGCCGGGGAGTGCGTGGTGCCTGTGCCGCCTTTTAAATTCCTGGTCAGATCGTCCTTAATATCCATAATTGTTCTTTTTGTTTTACCACCTTTTTCTTGCAACAAATATGGAAATGACTCTGTGAGGCGGAACCGGAACCTGGTAATCATTTTGACCAGCGAATAAATCAGAAAAGTCTTACCCGAACTTGTCGAACCGGCGACGCAAAGTCTTAGGGCCTTGTGTTTCATTTGCTCATTAATCAGTTTCATAAATATAATAATACCAAATATTCCTTTTGAGTATACGTTGAATAATATGTTTTACCAATTGTTGGTTAAGTTCGGGGTTGCCGGGATCATTTTTAATTATTTTTTTGTATTCGTTAAGCCGTTCAAATCTTAATGTACGAACACTATTGATGCGCTTCATATCATCTACAATTTTGCCGAATTTCCGCCCGCCTGTTTGCGCATAGCTGAATTTAGGTAATTTTTCTTCCTGAAAAGCGCGTAACCACAAATAATCGGCTGAATTTATGCCCTCTTCAGTTATCCATTTCCTTTCCGTGTTGGTAAGCAACTTATATAAACCTTTGAGGTAAAAAAGCGGGGCGTCATGAAGACCAATAAGGCGGTCGAGGTAATAATTTAAGGCCCCGTCAAGTCCGTTATACCCCGGATCCTCCGCATTTAAGAAAATGATCGTTAAATCCGGTTTTGTACGGGACAGTTTTTCTTTAAAAAGATTGGTTTGCTGCTGTTCCATTTCAGCGTAGAAATAATCTTCATTTGCCGATTCGAGCAAGAATCGATATTCAGATGCCGAATTTGCCGGCTTGAAAGCAAAAGCAGCCTCATGCCCGTCCGGAATTTTTGTTAATCCCATATTATAATGGGTCCCGTTTTTAGCTGAGGTCCCGAGATGCTCCACCAAGCTGGTATACGTTTCTTTAGTACGCGTGTTGCGGGCGCCGACTATGAGCACCCTGTAGAAGGTGTTTTTTCGGTTATTCATAAGCGTCCCCCCTCCATCGGGCGTAAGCCATCGCAAAAATTAACGGTAGTATATCGATAATGAAGGACGGAACAAGGCTCATTAATATAAGTCTGCTTGTCTCGCCGTCCCTCGCCTCGCCGGGCTTGACACCAAAGATTTCTTCGCCAATGTAGCTGTATACCGCCGATATTGACTGCAGTTGCGTCGGTTCATTGGGAACAAGCTGAGCGGCCGCGGATTTCAACTCCGGGTCGCTGGATTGACTGCAAACATTGCTAAGAAGTGTTTTTATTCGTTCGACGATCACCAACTGTTTTTCCCGGTCTCCTGTTGTTTTTAAATTTTTGATCAGGCTGGCAACTGTATCAAGCTGCAAATGCAATGTATTGTAAATACCCAGTGCCGATTCGTTGTCTGCTTCCGTCTTTATAGCGGCCTCGTCAACTGCAAGGCCAGAAAACCGGAGCCCGGAGGTTTTGTTTTTTATGATTTCACGTACGGCTTCCTGATCGCGCTCGTCAAGCGACTGTGCTGCTTTTAATCGGTTCACAGCTGACTGGGTAAGACGGTCGTTAAATCTAAGCTGGTAATCGAGCGTGTTCTGCTTGATCTGTTCTTTTTTTGCAAAACTCGACACGTCATTTTGATATTTTACACGAATAGGGTTGATCACTTCGCTGCATTGAAGTTGAAGCTGGTCCACGATCTTTTTGTCCTTGTCGAGCCTGCCTTGAATTTTTTCATTTTCATAAAAATGCAGAAAATTAAACGGCATCGCACCCGGTATATCGAATAACAGGAATAGTAATGCCAGCTTTAACGCGTGTCTGCCGGTTTTTATCATGTACGTGATTGTAGCCAGGCAAAGCGTTATAGCGCTTGCATAAAGCAAAATATATGTTCCTTCTTTATCGGGATGCGTTACAAAATTGTTCATCAGGCCATCGTAGACGAATTTTCCTGTCAGGAATAAGAATGTGCTTGTCGATAGGAAATAACCGGCTTCAATATACCAACGGGCCTGGAAAATTCTTAGTTTTTTTGGTCGCGTTTGCTTTTTCCAGGCGTAATATATCAGCGAAACAAAAAAACTAAAAAATATAACGACAAATTCAGCTGACCGGGTACAGGACAGGACAAGTAGCGGCAACCACCAATAAATATTGGTTAGCAAATACCCGGCGAGGAATTTCAGCAATTGTTCTATTTTTTCTTTTTTGATCATAAATGGCATAGGCTGCGTAACTGATCAGCGGGATAAACCATGCCCATCCCTGCAAATAATATGATAGTCTCTACAGCCTCAGCAACAGAATCCTGTCCCATACCGAAAATGAGCCTGCCGGTGAATGGGACCATGCCGTAATATGAAGCGACAAGCCATAGACCGGAACCAGTGAGATAAGCAACACAGATGAGGCGAATTATTCCGAAAGAAGTGAGCATATTATAATTCCGGGGCGTTGTTCGGTCGTTGATCTTGTATGAAAATAGCGACCGCAATATGACGGTCCTTATCAGGAGGACCCAGCAAAGGATAAGCAAGGGTGCCACGAAAAAATGATATCGTCCCCAAACGCCTATCCCGGCTGCAGGGAAACTCAAATCGTTGATAACTACTGGGTCGCTGTAGCTGCTAATTCCGGTATTAAAGCTGTTCGCCGCCGCTATCTCGTCGGTAGGCAGGCTGTACTTTGATAAGATCGCAAAAAACTCTGCGATCCCTTCGCTGCCGCGGTATCCCGCATCGCCGATTTTGTCAAAATCATAATACGCTGCCAGGCGCGTGTAGGTCCTGCTGCTGAACGTATTCGCATCCACCGTCCGCCACTCGACGAAAGCCTTCCAGAACAGGAACCAAAAGCAAAGAATAATTGTCACACAAATCCACAGGCGCGTAAGTACCGCCTTGCGCTTGCGGGGTCCGGGTTTCCAAATCAGCCTGTTGTCATCTTCGAAGAGTAGAATAATGCCAAGCATGGGAATAATGAAAATGATGTTTATAAAATAGCCTGCGTCGTGTTTTATGACCCCAGCAAACAAAGCGGTAACGAAGCATAACATTATGGAAAGGATCCCTTTAATGTAAAGTGCCTTGCATAGCGCTTTCGGCAATCTCAAAAGATATGACCAGTACGGCCGGGGATGCGTTTTCCCGATGCTCTCTAAAAAAACCGTTGCGCGGTCAGTATTGATAGTCGTTGTGAAGATCAGGTACTGGAAAATTAAAAAGGCCGGCAGTAAAATACAGGAATATGCGTTGCTCATAAAGATCGAAACAATAACTGATGCTCCTGCGATCAATGCCAATAGCTTTCTGCGATGTTTTGCACCGGTTTGCCTCATCCGCTTAAAGCGGTAATATAAACTAGTCCAAAACTCAAATAATGCCAGAATAAACACAATAATACTCACAGACAATAAGGACCCGCTTTTCGATTTCAATAATTCCGGTATTTTTAAAATATTGGATGGCTTCCATTGGATTTGTTTGAAAAACGCTGTTACCCCTGGAACGTATAAGCTGAAGGCTGTTGCGATCGAAACCAGCAGCAAAATAAAAACGAAATTTTCAAGACTGACTTTGGCAAGGCCGCGCTGATCCATATTGGTCAGGCTGAGGCTAAATTGCTTGACCAGGACGGTCCAGCAACCATAAACAGCGATCATGACAAAGGGCGATATCAGGACCGCTGTCGGAAGAAAATACGTAAAATACGGGCTTGTATAGGTCAATTGGTATGCAATAAATATGCGATAGCCAAGAAATAGGAAAAGGATCGAAAGTAACCAGCAAAAATGATTTTGCCAGGAGCGTTTCTCACTTGCGTTGCGGTTGGGCATATAAAGGTGTTTATTAATGAACCCGGGCAAGCCTGAATTTTTAAAAATGCAAAAACGCATCATCAGAATGCTCCAAATGATCATCAACGGCAAAATACATATGACGAACGAGGGGCTTTTTTCGATCTCCAAAGGGGAGAAAACGGCGATCTTATTAGAAAGGTCCAGGTAACCGAGTAATCCCTTACAGCTGAAACTAAAGTCAGGGATGCCTAAACTGCTGCTGCCGGCGCTCTCTTCAAAATGTTGAATAATATCGACAGGAAGGTTATTGTTGGCTGCGACCAGGTTTGCGGCTGTTTTTTCACTCACAGTGTAGGTATATGGTTTGTCAAATGTCACCCTCAATCCCGGATCAGCTGATACCTCCAGTGTAATCGTTGAGGCACCAAACCCTGTGTAATGCCGGGATAGCAGGATATGGTACGAAGTATCGCCTTTATGCAAATAGTCTTTAGATTGATCGCGCGGAAACACCTCGTAAACTGAAGCAGTGAAGAACTCAAATGAGGCCTGTCCTGAAGTGATCATCCCTGTCTTTTCGAAGCTTCGGATCTTCCCTTTTTTTCCCTTCAGCCGGATTACATCATCCATAAGAATGAGTTGCTTTTTTTCCCATGAATAGTAAGAGCGGATACCCTTTCGCAAATCGTCATTAACGCCGGGGGCGATAATATTTTTCAGCGGGATTAGTTTTTGGTCGGAAAATGACAGCGCTTTCAACGCGGAGACCGGAATTTCCTGATGGCCCGCAAGTATGTAGGTAACGGTATCCAGGGAAACGGCATTCGGATTAATTCCATTGATTTTGAGCCCGAAAGGCCTGCTAAGTTCCCATTTGACAGTTCCGGACTTTCTGCTGTAGGCAATTTTTAGCAAATTCCTGCCTATATACGGCAAGATAATGTCACTCGAATCGCCTAATGTGACCGTATCCCTGGAGAAATTGAGTCCGGAAAAGCTCAGGCAATTTTGATTTTTCTTAGTCGCCTCATTGACGCGGCTACAAGAAAATTGGCTGACCATTGACACGAGCAATAATAGCGCAATATTTAACCGTCTAAACTTGTTCATTTCATTTTTGACAAAAAGTGTTTTTGGTTAAAAAAATGATATTGACCAGCCTTTCGGTTGATAAAAAATCGCGTGCATGCTTTGAATTCACCCCATTATAACCAGGCTTGCCAGATGCTGCCAGTGGATTAAGGGTTATGTGTCGTATAAAAATCACCCCGGATATGCCGCCTGCTCGATTGATATGGTTGTAATCCTTTTTATTCATCAATCCAAACACGTAAAGCCCTTCGTCGAATTTCAGTTGTTGTTCTTTCTTATTTAAAATCTTTTTTTCCAATCGTTCGTATCCATCAGGAGTCCCGGTTTTACCAATGATCACGAGGGAGCCAGCGTCGATTCCCGCATTCCGCAAAGCAGGGATTGCGTCCCGAAGATGAGCGCTTGCGGTACCAAGCAAAGAGGCATTACCCAGCTTCAGCTGGGCTGTTTCGAAATCTGTTAAAAAATCACGCCACGATGAGCGAATTTGTGTTTCGGTCTTATGGAGCCTATTGTCATTGAATATTATTGTTTTCGTTATATCCGGCCATAGTTGGAATGTTGCAGCCTTTTTCCAATATGTTAGGCGAGTGTCCCGCATCGTAAACAGGCGAACGTATGCCTCAGTTAGTTTTACATTGTTCCATGTGTTTAGACCTTGCCCTAATACCCACGTTATATAATCGCTGAATTCCCGGGCTCCTTTATTGTTTAGGTTATCTGATCCCAAAATATCGGCACTAAGCGATACTTGTTCGGGCAACGCTATTTCAGGTGTTTTATATGGGGGCGAATTCCTGAATGTGGTATCGTAGGCGCTTACCCAAGTTTGCTGATCCCGGTCAAATAGGGTGCTTTTTTCAACGTCATAAAGGCGCGACATCAGGTCGATAAATGACGAATTTTCAATTTCCCGTATCCTTGTTGTCGGGTGTTGGCCGGTTGTTACGGAGAGTCGTTGACTGTTGCCGCCATTCATCTTCCTGAGATTTGAGAAATCCGGTAATGCTGCGGTGGTATCATTCAGGTGGGCGTACGCTTCGTCGTCGGGTTCAGTCATCGCAAGCATCGTCATGGCGATGGGATACAGGTCATGGGATTTCGCGAGAAACTCTGTCCGCCCGAGCGAATTTGCTGTCCAGAATGCCGCTCGCAAAGTCTTATGGTCCGGGTATAAGCCGAATTTGGCAGGCCGCACAGGGTAGCCAAGAATAACTGACGAGGTATCAGGCCAAGTTCCAGTGTTGCGATTGTCCACATTCAAATGGAATTTTTTTAGTTCGGGAAATTTAACAGATGATGCATTGGCTAATAACGGCTTGAATGAACTTCCGATAAAATGATTTTCGAGATTGAAATTCTTTAGTTCCTTAAGTTCGGTTTCATTGTTAAGCCGAAAAGTGTTGCTATAGAACGGTGCAGCAAGAATTTCTCCTGTTTTATTGTCCGCTATACACATGCTGATCTCCCACGCGTCGTTCCTATATGGTGTCACCTTCGAAATAACCTCATTTAAATAGTCTTTCAGTTCGTCTTCCAGGTACCGTGAAAGAACCGGGTTAAGGCTAAGCGTTTGAACGGCTGGTGTCCCTTTTTCAGGGAGGCCTTGCTCAATTGCTTGTGTAAATTGCCGGCAAAACAAGTCTTCGTAGCCGGGTTGTTGATGAACCCTGCTTTCAGCCGCTAAAGTATTTCCCGCCCTGGATGCTACCAATAGGGGCGAGGACCGGCTGATCAGGAAACTTCCCGGTCGGCCGTTGATCATGTAAGTTGCTTTCACGGGCAAGTCGCTAAGCAGTAAGCGGAAAATCGAATGGTTGACTATTGGGAGCTTTTTCCCGCCCGCAAAAATCAGACGACCCTTTTCTACATCTTCGAAACAGACTTGAATGTTCTTATAAAAATTCTGAATTTTGACGTTGATAGGGTCCCCCTGAGTCCTGGGATCGTCACCCAGAATTACCTTTAAGGGCTGAGGTACCGGTATTACCGATAAGCGTTGATAATACGACAAAAGGCCGCTGACCAGGGAGATCTCCTTTTTTGAGTCCTGCTCGATCCATTTATCATTTTTCCACAGGACGGGAAAAGTTCGCCGGTCGATATAGAGCGCGGTATCCTGATAGTCCGTAAATATCGGGAGAAAATGATCCTGGAAAACGATATATACTGTCTGCGTATCAATTTTGGAAAAAGGTTCGTTATAGTTTATCGTGCCACGCCAACCGGCTCCCGACAGGCGGGTTTTGTATAGCATGGAATCAATAATAATCGACTTTATCCGGAAATTATGTAACCGGTCGATCACAAGATGAAAATATTGCCGTTTGGGTAATTTTCGCTGTTGCTGAAGCGTTTCTTTAAGGTAGCTGTTCAGCAGGAAAACAGAGTCGCTTTTGTCCTTTGGAATAATATCTTCAAGCCTTATATCTTCGGCTGCCGCGAGATAAGAAGCTGTATCCCGCGGGTAGCTAAACTTTAGGTTTTTGTAGTGTTTATTTAGTTCATAAATATTAAATGCATTTTTTTCTGTGTCCAACAAGTACGCTTTCAACATGGCATCGACATGGCCGGTGAAACCCTTGCCGTCGGTTGCCACGGGCACATAATAATTTTTATCGCTGTATCTCAGGAACGATTTTCGCTGGCTCAACGAATAGATCGCGTAAAGGGCTGTAAAAAGAGCAATATAAATAAAAATCCATATAAGTAGTTTCCTGGAGTTTTTATGAACGTCGAAAATTTTATCCATATGATATTTCTTCCGGTGGCGCCGGCGTTGGTTTAGGTTTTAATTTAAAAATTGAAATGTGGGTTAAAAAGAACAGCAGTTTATAACTGCAGGTTTAAGTTTCGTTATGCGACTTGATCCTTCGACAAGCCGCTGCTAAAAATATATAAATAGTTGTTTATAATGCAAGTATTTGTGATAAATAAATAGCCGCCGGTTCATTTTATTTAGCTTTCGCAACAGCAATACGGTTCCCGGAACAGCGTAAATCTTATCAAAAAAAATTTCAATTTCACAATAATTGTATAACTTCGTTAGCTATTATATTCGCGTCCTGCTTTGATGGCGGATGGAAGACAATTACAACTTAAACTTATGTCATGTTCCCGCTTTCAACCTTCTATGTAAATCCAATATCATGAAACCAGTTCGATACCTTTCTTTTGCGCTTTTATGCGCGTTTTTTTTCCCGGCTGCGGCTCAGCATATTATTATCCATAATCCATTGAATAATTCTTCAGTGCCGCAATATGGAAATACGGTGACCTTTTCAACAACCGGCAGTCTGACGGTCGGATACAGCCCTGTTGTTTTTGTACGTAGTCCTGACGGTGGTCAGTGGCCATACCTCGGGGCTGATCAGAATAGAAGCGATTGGACATTGAATAATGTTCAATTCGGCATAACGGCTAACCATCACAAGATATTTCGCGTGGCGGTAATCATTATAAGCGATCAAATGATCGACCATGGTTTTGACTATCACGGAAACAAAATCTATATTCAAAATAATACGCCCTTGAGCCAGGAGATTTTTGACTTCCTTTGTAACAGCAATGCCCACTCGACCACTGTATACGTAACGCGACTCTAATTACCTTGTTCAAATGGCAGATCTTGATTATAAGCACAGCATTAAACTTGAGCTTATTAAGTTTCTTTTAATTTTTATTGCAGGTGGAGCAATAACACTGTATTGGCAGCATTTGGACCATCAATATTTAAGAGAGGCGGAAAAGCAGGATCATCATTTTGCAGAAGTAGCTGAATTGAAGAAATACGAAAAAAATCAAGCGACAATAGTTTTTGAAGAAAATAGTAAAATGCTTGGGAAAGTTATTATCGATTTCAAATTACTGGCTGAAGGCAAAACATTGAAAAATGAATGGCAGCAGGATTACATTGATTGGAAGGAAAATTTAATTGGGATCAAAGCGCTGGTAATTCAATATTATGGAGAACAAGTTGCCAATTCACTCGATGGCATAGATAATATTGCCAGTTCGCTGTTTGAAAAATATTGGGAAAATGCTAAATCGGGCAATAAAGCTGATCCCGAAGCTTTAACCGAGGTTAATCAATTGGACAATTATACTTTGCAATTTAATATGGTCTTAATTCATGATATTCTGGACGACAGAATTGGTAGTTTTAGATAGCTGACCTCCGGCTGGCTTGTTGGCTGGTCCTGTTGATAATCTAAACGGCTTGACCTTATAATATCCAAAAGGATCAACAATAAAACACACAACAATCATCATTATATTAAATCTTCATTATCATGGGTACGGTAAAATTTCAAACACACATGTCTGGAGGCAATGGAAACCTCCAGGTTACATTCGACAACGTGGCCGATGTCCTGACCTTCGACCAAAACAGCGACGATCCGCAGGAAGTAGACTTACCCCAGGGCGCTAACGGGTACACCGTCACAGGCGCAGCTTCACCTGGCCCAGGCGGAAATATTCATCTTATCATAACAGGCGAAGTTGACGAGGTGTATCCCCAGGACTTCGGCCCCGGCAACATTCCCGATCAGTCATTCGCTATTTTCGTGACTTCCTAGACAGCTTTGGATTATGAAAAAAACCATTTTAGTCGCATGTATCGCATGCGCATTACTGCCCGTTGTGGCCAGCGCCCAGAACAAGTTAGTCACTGCCGCGCACTTCGAAGCTGCAGCCGACTCTCAAAAGACAAGCAATAAAGAAGACCTGTTAACCAGCTTCATGCAAGTGGCA
>DASRTD010000045.1:0-19409 GCA_035656115.1 Mucilaginibacter sp. | reverse complement strand
GCCTGATGGCTTTGGCAAGCGGTGTATTCCACAAAAAGTCGGGATGGATGAGTAACAGCCATCCCGAATGCATTAATTCCGTGCCCGGCTCGACCTCGACGCCAAAAACCTGGCCGGGTGCTATAAAGAACATGATGCCCTCATCAAAATCATATTGCTGCTGGCCGTACTTAAACCGTGCGTTAAAATTCCTTTTCAGCGAGATGGAATAAAAATCAAACACCAAACTGATCGCCTTTTGCCCGGGCGAATGTTTAATGGTTTCAAAATCAATAACCGAGATTAGCGGATGCTCCGGCTTGGGCAGTCCCATCACCCGATGATATTCGCTGATGGTTTTTATCCGAAGAGGTTGTTTGTTCGCCATAACACAATATCGTTATTTTTGATTGTAAACCGCGGCAAATTCCTTCGCGAAATCCGTCAGCTTTACTTTGCCCAAAACCACTGGCCTGTTCCGGTAGTAATCTTCATACAATCCACCGCGGTGAAAGCCGGCATTCATTTCCACCAAACCTTTGGCAATATTTGGGTTCATTCCGGCGGCGATCATGCCATTTAGCATTTGCTCATCAGGGATAGCCAGCCATTTCAAATCAGGCTTGCCGATTGCTCCACCTAAAATAGCTGCCACTTCATTTGGCGAAACTTCATCGCTTGCTATATAACGAACTGTTCTGCCATCAAAAGGTTTTTCCATTTCTTCCGCAATAACAGCGGCGATATCCAAAGGCGAAACCCAGGGATCTTTGGTATCGCCGCCATAGTTGGAAACGATTGCACCCTGTGTTTTTATGGTGGGTATAAACGCAAGCATATTGTAATAAAAACCGACGGGGCGCATAATTTTAATGGAAACATCATCCGGCAGTTGCCTCAGCGTGTTTTCTACATCGTGGTGAAAAGCAAGGATGCCATTGCCTTTATCGGTATGCGCGCCAATGCTGCTGAGGTGCACTACACGCTTTACGCCGGAAGTTTGAATGGCTTGTTTGTAATTATGGCCGATTTTGCTGATAACCGCCATGAGGTCGAGATTTGGGTCGAAGAAACTGCCGGCGCCATGCGTTTCCATAACATAAACTATATCTGCACCGTTGAAAGTCGCTGAAAGAAAATCAGCGTCCTCCATTGTGCCGATAGCCGCTTTGGCGCCCAATGCTTCAATCTCCTTTTGCCTTTGCGGTTTGCTGCTGATTACGGTGACCGCATGGCCTTTTTGCACCAACTCTTCTGTTAGCGGTTTGCTGATATGTCCTAATGAACCTGTTAAGATGATTTTCATGGTTTTATTTTTTGTTTAAACAAAGTTGCGCAAGATAGAAGCAAGCGGTGTAGCCGAATCTAAGGTTGTTGTAGCCGAAAATGGGGTGGGTTAGGCCGCCGACACGGAGAAAGTTGGCAAAATTTAAGCGGGGGCGCTTGATTTGATGATGGAGTAAATAAGGCTAAACATTCAATAAACTTTTAAGATAGTCCGATATAGGCGCTTTTATAATTAATTGTTCTGCCTGTTTTTCAGCGACTACTTTAAACGTGTCCGAATTGTTGATTACGTAAGCGCGGTCGGCAATTCGAAGTGCTTTAGGGAGTAAATCAAAAGAACGAATGTAGCGGCTCCTAATCAAATCTGCCACTACATCGTGCAAACCCATTAATGCCCTGAGTTTTACGCGGGCTATATTTAACTCTGGGCTGTCCGTGTAAACAAAGTACAAGTAGGTTTTATATCCCTTCGATTTTGCAGATTTTAACAGATCGATTTTTGATTCATGCGACATAACTGTCTCAAAACAAAAGGACTGCTGAGTGTCGAAAAGCTTTTCGGCAAGGTAAGAGGCCAGAAAAGATGCATGATAAGAAGATATGTCTTCTTCAGGCAAGTTAAATCTCAATATTCCTGAATTTATAGATAAGAGGCTTATGAAAGATTGATCCGTTATCTTTTCAAACAAAGATGACGATTTAATAAAACCAATAAACTCAGATTCGGAGACCTTGACGCGATAGGCGTTGAAATTAAAACTCAGATTATTTCTTATTTCGCGCTCAAAACGATCGGCGTTGATGTAGAACTCGGTATGAATTACGCCATCTGTTCTTAAATATTCGAATAAAGAGGTTTTGCCCGAACCATTCGGCCCTGCAAACAGGCGAAATTTTGGCAGCATTATTTTTATTTAGGTTGAAGCCCCAGTAATCTTTCGGCGGTAGCTGGTTCAACGTGCTTATCGGGATAGACGAGCACAACATTACCATCTTTCAGGATGGCGTACGGCAGATGATTACGGAACGCTTTTCTTTTTGGCCGCAAATCGGCCGTTTTAATGATCTCGTCTAAGCTTTCTTCCTCAATTATCGTTTTCATACTTCGAAGTTACGAAATATTTACCGGCGTTTGAAAATCATTTCAATAATGCCAATGTTGGAAGTCATGCGCGGGCACTTGGCTTGGCACGAGACATAAGCGGGTCAAAGCTGATCTTCGAAACTTAAACTTTCTTTAAAAGCTTTATTATCAAATAAATAGCCGTTGACAAAATTACTATGCATAAAGTAGTCCATAAGATTAAACCTGTTTGTGGATTCATGTGATATTGATTTGTTTCAACTAAAGTATTTAATGATTTTCAATTGGAAAAATCTTTATTGTGTTACGGCCTTTTTGCCCGGCCTTATACAAAAAGAAATAGCCCACAGCCGCGATGGCGCTGAGCCCTGCCAATACCCACCACAGGGCGGTAAAGCCACCAGATGCGATGATGATGCCCCCCACAAAAGGGGCGGCTACCCCGGCAAATGACCATGACATGCTGTACAGGGCGGCGTATTGCCCGCGGTTGTAATCTTTTGAGCGGCCCATCCAGAAAGAACTCATGAAGGGCATGCTGAGCATTTCGCTGATGGTGATCAACACCACGATAAAAATGGCGACCAGGGCCGTTGGCGGCAACAGGTTGAGGAACACAAAGCCTGCGACACCTGCCATAATACCTGCGATGATGTACACCATGCCATGGCGTTTGCCCTCGAGCTTGTGAACAAGCACCATTTCGAAAAGGGCAATGAGTAGTCCGTTGAGGGCCATGAGGACGCCGATAAAGCGTTCGTTAAAGTGCCAGTCGAGCTTGTAAAAAGCGGGTTCGATAATCATGAACTCGTAAAAGCAGATGAAAAAGCAAATGCCGAGTAAAAGGAAGAGCAGGTAAGTAAGATCGACAAAAACTGAGTTTTGCAACGTGATCTTTTCTGGTTTTTTGATGGTTTTTACGATCCCGGCTTTGGGCATGAGAATGAGCAGCAGTATGGCCGCAAGGATGTTGGTGCCGCCATCTACCCAAAACAGTAAACGGTAATTGATGGCTGCCAGCAGTCCACCCGTGAGGCCGCCCACTGCCCAGCCGATATTGATGGCCAGCCGGTTGAGCGATACAGAGCGGGTTTTATTTTGCGGCGAGCTGTAGTGAACAATGGCGCTCGAATTGGCCGGGCGCACCGACTCGTTAAACAAACTTAAGACAAATGCACCGATGGCCAGCGTTGCAAAAGTGTGCAGGAAGCTGAGCGCCATAAACAACAGCCCGCCGGTGATGAGGGCCCAAACCTGTATATCATAAAAGCCGATCTTGTCGGTAAGAATGCCGCCAATGAGACCGCCGCATAGGGCGCCCACGCCAAAAAGCGCCATGATGGTACCGGCCTGTACTGGGGTGAAATGCAGCTGGTGCTCGCAATAAACCGTCATAAAGGCGATTACCATTGTTCCGCTGCGATTGATGAGCATTACAATGCTCAGGAGCCAGCTGTTACGGGAAAGGCCGCTGAATGCTTGTTTGTATAATTGGAAAAAGGCGGAGAACATGGTGGGAGTAAAGATAGGTGAATGTGCAGATGTGCGGATATGCAAATGTGCAGATTTTAGGATAGGAACGCGCCCAGATCGGAATTTGACTTAAATGTGATACGCAGCCCTGCGTTGCCGGAAGAAATAGTTTTGTTCCGTTTTCATGCGTTATTGGGTAAAATTGAATTCCGGTTCCTCAACCAATGATCAGCCAGCACCAAAGCAGCCATTGCCTCCACTATCGGCACAGCCCTTGGCACAACACAGGGATCATGCCGCCCTTTGCCGGATATTTCCGCGGCATTGCCCTTGCTGTCGATGGTGGGCTGGGCCTGCATAATGGTCGCAACCGGTTTAAAGGCCACCTTAAATTCGATGGGCATGCCATTGCTGATGCCGCCCTGTATGCCGCCCGAGAAGTTGGTGATGGTTTTTACGGCCGAGCTTTCTGTTTTTGGCAGGAATATGTCGTTATGCTCGGATCCGCGCATTTCGCTGCCTGCAAAGCCGGAACCATATTCAAAGCCGTGTACGGCGTTGATGCTGAGCATGGCTTTGCCCAGGTCGGCATGCAGCTTATCAAATACCGGTTCGCCAAGGCCAACAGGGCAGTTGAGGATATGGCAGCTAATCTTTCCGCCAACCGTATCGCCCTGTTTGCGGATGCTGTCGATATGGGCGATCATCTCCTCAGCCGTTGCCGGGTCGGCACAGCGGACGATGTTTTTCTCGCGCTCTTCGATAAATTCATCCACATTCCTAATCTCGATATTCGGCGCATTGATGCGGCCTACGCTGCTTACATGGGCGGCGATCTCGATGCCCTGTGTTTTGAGCAGCAATTTGGCTAATGCGCCGGCGGCAACACGTGCAGCGGTTTCGCGGGCAGAGGAGCGGCCGCCGCCTCGGTGGTCGCGGATGCCGTATTTGGTTTGATAGGTATAATCCGCATGCGACGGCCGGAAAACATCCACATTGTGGCCGTAATCCTTGGAGCGCTGGTCTTCATTGGGGATCAGCATGGCGATTGGCGTACCGGTTGTTTTACCTTCAAACACGCCGGAAAGTATTTTAACGCTATCGCTTTCCTTGCGCTGTGTGGTAATTTTGGATTGACCGGGTTTGCGTTTGTCCAACTCAGCCTGGATGTAGTCTAAATCAACGTCCAGCTGCGCGGGGCAACCGTCGATGATGACGCCAATGGCCTCGCCGTGTGATTCGCCGAAAGTGGTTATCCTGAATATTTGCCCGAAGGTATTGCCTGCCATTTTTTTCTTGGATTACACCGATTATAAAATGATTTCACCGATTTTGTCATTGGTCATTGGTAATAGAAGTATTGACAAATCAACCTTGCGCCTTTTACCTTTCGCCTTTCACCTCAAATTGCACCTTCTCCAAATCTTTCCAAAACGCCGGATACGATTTCTCCACCACATTGGCGTCTTCAATTTCCACATCGGGGATCAGCAAAGCCAGCGGCGCGAAGGCCATAGCCATGCGGTGATCGTCGTAAGTGTGGATAAAGATACGTTCGGGAACGAACTTTTCGCTGCAATCCAGTTTATACACCTGGTTTTTTTCGGTCAGCTTAACGCCTATTTTTTCAAGCTCGTTTTGCAACGCTTTTATTCGGTCGGTTTCCTTAATCTTCAAAGTCTCCAGGCCGGTAAAGGTAGCATTATGCCCGAGCGCGGCACAAACCACGATGACGGTTTGGGCCAGGTCCGGGCAGCTTTTCAGGTCGAATATTTTGCGAACTGCGGGCTTTGACTCTTTTGTTAAATGCACGCCACCCTCTTTAAACTGCGAGGTAACGCCAAAGTTGGCCATGATCTCGGTGATCACGCTGTCGCCCTGAAGGCTGTATTTGGTTAAGCCGGGTAAAAATAACCCGGCCTCATCAGCCAAAGCTGCAATGGCGTACCAGTAGGATGCGGCGCTCCAGTCAGGTTCTACGGGCAGCGAAGTTTCGGCAAATTCCTGGTGGGGGATGCTGATTACATTTTCATCCCAGGTATGCTGTATGCCTGCCGCCTGCAGCATGGCCAGCGTCATTTCAACATAAGGGCGGGATGTTAGTTCGCCCTCGATATGCAGTTCCAAACCGAAAGGCAGCCTGGCGGCGATAAGCAGCAACGCCGTAACGTACTGGCTGCTTATATTCCCCTTTATACTGACCTTATTAGAGCGCTGCTCAAAGCTGCCTTTCAGTTTGATGGGCGGGAAGCCCTCGTTTTCAACGTAGTCGATATGCGCGCCCAGTTCGCGCAAAGCCTCCACCAAAATCCCTATCGGGCGCTGTTTCATTCGCTCACTGCCGGTTAAAATCACTTCCTCATCCCCAATGGCGAAATAGGCGGTTAAAAACCGCATGGCCGTGCCGGCGGGACCTATGTTTATTTCGGATTTATTTGAATGCGGAGTGCGGAATGTCGAATGCGAAATGATTTCCGGTCCTTCTAAAACTTCCGCATTCGGCATTCCGACTTCCGACTTCAAAATTCCTGCGAGGGTCACCGTATCGGCCGCGTCTGAAATATTTTCAACTTTTACCTTACCGTTGCTCAGCGCTTCGATGATCAGGGCGCGGTTGCACTCACTTTTTGAACCGGTGAGTTGTACCGTGCCGTTTACCGACTTGCTTTTTTTGGTAAGGATGATGTTATGTTTCATGTTTGTTCGTTCGGAGACGCGGGCGCCTCACCTAAATCCTCTCCAAAGGAGAGGACTTTAAAAAGTTTATTAACAAACCCTCTTGAAGCCCCTCTCCTTTGGAGAGGGGTTGGGGTGAGGCCTACGCGTGCGTCAATTTCTCCGCCACATCAGCCTTATTCATGATCTCGGTTTGCTTCCTGATGGATTCAGCGTGGATCAGTTCCAGCAGTTTCTCCGTAAACTCGGGGCTCAGTTTCAAGGCGCTGCCGTAACTGATGCCTTTACGCAATATCTCGTCCCAACGGTTAACCTGCAAAATGGTCACGTTGTTTTCTTTTTTGTAGGTGCCGATCTGCTCCACGATCTTCATCCTTTCGGCCATTTTCTGGATCACCAGGTCGTCGATTTTGTCGATCTGCGCGCGAAGTTCGGCAAGTTTGTCTTTCATTTCGCTGTTCCTTACTTCGGGTTTGCGAAGGGCCAGGTGTTCAATGATCTCCACAAGAGCAGCAGGGGTAACCTGTTGTTTGGCATCGGTCCAGGCAACGGTTGGATCAATGTGCGATTCGATCATCAGGCCCTGCATATCCAGGTCAAGCGCTTTCTGGGCAATGTAACCGATCAGGTCGCGGTTGCCGGTGATGTGGCTGGGGTCGTTGATGATGGGCAGTTCCGGCGCATGTGTTTTCAGGCTGATGGCCAGGTCCCACATCGGCTCGTTGCGGAAGGCGCTTTTCTCGTGCGACGAAAACCCGCGGTGAATGGCCGCCAGTTTAGTGATACCGGCATTGTTGATGCGTTCCAAAGCGCCGATCCATAACGACAGATCAGGATTAACCGGGTTCTTCACCATTACCGGCACATCAACACCACGCAGCGCATCGGCAATTTCCTGCACGGTGAACGGGTTAACGGTTGACCGTGCGCCCACCCACAAAATGTCTACGCCTGCCTCCAAAGCTTCCTCAACATGTTTGGCGTTGGCAACCTCAATGGCGGTTGGCAGGCCGGTTTCTGCCTTGGCGCGCTGCAGCCATTTCAGGCCGATGCTGCCAATGCCTTCAAATTCGCCGGGGCGCGTGCGCGGTTTCCAAATACCGGCGCGCAGGGCCGAAACTTTGCCCGTTTTGGCTAATAAATGCGCTGTCGCCACCAACTGTTCTTCAGTTTCGGCGCTGCAGGGACCGGCTATCAATAAGGGATCGCTGCCTTTTTTTATCCACGATTCCAGTGGTTCTATGTTTAAGTTCAGTTTCATCGTTTTTTGTTTTGAGTCCGGGAGTCCGAAAGACCGAAAGTCCGGAAGATTTATTTCGTTAGTTTAATATTGTTGTTAAGTTCTTTGATTAATTATAGCGTTTGACCCTTTGCTCCGTCTTCCGGGCTTTCGGTCTTTCGGACTGTTCTCATATCTATGTACCGCCTCGGCGCTTTTTCTTTCTCCTTCTCTTTCACTTGCTTTGCCTCCCCATTTCCTTCCTCCTCATGCTTTTGATATTCGCCCAGTATGTTAAAGTTTTGTGTGTACTTTAAAATTTTTCGTATAGCCGTATCATACTGCTTTGCGTCTTCCCACTCAATGTCTACATAAAAATTATACTCGTGGCGTTTGCCCAACACCGGCATGGATTGTATCTTGCTCATATTGATGGCCTCCTCGGCAAAAATATTGAGCACCTTGGCCAGTGCCCCCACCTTATTGCTCACCTGGAAGCACAGCGATGCTTTGTTTGGCTGCTTCTTCGGCACATTTTCATGATGGGTAAGGATCAAAAAACGGGTAAAATTCTTTTTATTCGATTCGATGCGGCGCTCCAGCACGTCCAACCCGTAAAGCCTTGCTGCAAGCGTATTGGCTATCGCGACGGTGTCTGTCAGCTGTTCATCGCGGATGCGTTTGGCGCAGGCGGCGGTATCATTACTTTCAACGATGTTGAGGTGCGGGTACTCGTCAAAAAAATCAACGCACTGGCGGATAGCGATCGGGTGCGAAGTAACATATTTCACGTCCTCAAATTTAACACCCGGCAAGGCCATCAAATGGAGCTGTATCGGCAGGTATATTTCGCCGATCACCGGGAAACCATAGCTCAATAGCAATGAGTAGTTGGGCAATATGCTGCCGGCAATGCTGTTCTCAATCGCCATCACCACGTAGTCGGCATCGCCTTTTTGCAGCGCATCAAAGGTTTGTTTAAAGGAGCCGCATTCCAGCGTGTGAATGTTTTCTCCAAAAAACTGGAAGGCCGCTTCCTCGTGGAAGGAGGCGCGGATCCCCTGGATGGCAACTCTTGGTTTATCTTGTTTCATCAGTTATTATTTGTTTTTTAACGGCTGATGAGCTATCACGCACCGTAAGTTTTATTTTATTTTTTTGCTGGTGCATGATGGTCATAATCGTTTAAAAGCGAAAAGTCCCGGTGGTGTGCCGGGACTTTTCAGTTTCTTTATATGTGTTTAAGCATATCAGTCCCGGCTCGTACTGGTAAAGTAAAAGTAGTAACCGTAAAAATATGCGTTGTTAAACTTCATTGTTTTTTGTTTGCGGCGTAAATGTACAAGTAAAAATGAGTTTGTCAATAGAAAATTTTATTTTTTTGAAAATAGAGAGGTTGAACAGAATTTTATTTGGCAATGTTAAAAATACTTGGAGTTTTGCAAAAACGTTTTTAAGTAACTCTCATATTTGAGAAGCAGTTCAACAGTTTTCTGTGACTTTCATCATTAACAGAATAATTTTGATAGTTACTTATTAAGAGTTACCAGTAAGTGTTTTCTATTAGGGTGTTTTAAAAGATCACTGTCATTGGAGACAATTATCCACCCGTTAATATTACTAAGCTCTAGTAAGTAGCTGTCTGTGAATTCTGCATTATAACAATGAGTCGCAATATTTGTGAGACTAACGCTATTGAAATTATCAGGAAATTTATCTGTTATCTTCAAAATAGATTCTATACTTCTATTAATTGCAGATACGCTGTCTTTGAAATCATCGGTGGGTCTATAGTCATCCTTAAAGTTGAAAGAAATTTGGTGTTTCTGAATTTTGCACCAATTATCATAATACATGCCTAAGTTGACGTGAAAGAACTCACCAAGAACAAATGAAGTTGTGATTAATCCAGCCTGAATTTGCCTGCACGTATCTAAAAACCTGCTTATTTGCTCTTGTTTTTTTTCACTGTATGACGCGATCGGGGAGAAAAGATACATCAAAATATTTGTATCAATAAGAAACTGATGACTTCCTTTTGGCTCAAAATCTTTTAAGAATACAAATTTATTCATCTTTAAAAGTTTTCTTCATGTAGTCGTCAAAAGTTTGAGGATCACGAAAATATAATTTTGCTGTGTCAATAACTTTTTTTAGCAAAATAATGTCAGATTGCGAAATGTTCTTGATTTTCAAAAAGTTATTTAAATCTTCAGAGGTGAACTCCGAATAAAGTTTACCAATGACTGCATTTAAGAATGCTGTCGTCATCAGCTCCATGCCTTCAAAATCTAGGTAAACAATCTGTTGTTTATCTAAGGCCCCTTTTATAACGTCGTGAATGGGATATCCCTTAGATGGTGCAAGCGCTGTATTTCCGCCGAGGTAGTCCTTAATTGTAATATCCATAATTTGTTTGCGAAACTACTTAAAAAATATTGTCCATATCAACGTCCTCGTTAGATAAAAAATAAATGTTTGAATCCCCAAGCAAAAGTTTAATGGTTACAATTGTACCAGGAAAATAATCTTTCATGGAATGCTCTACAAATATTTTATTTTTGAGTTCAACAAATCCATCAGCCGAGACGATCTGCAAGCTCCCCTTGTTATAGTTAATTAGGTTTTGTAATATTTTTAATCCCAAGCCTCCAGGCTCAAGGCCTGTCTTAGTTGTGTTCCCCTCGTCTAAAGCCCATAATATCGTTTGGTTACCTGAACTTTCAAACCCTAAATAATCGTTTACATTAGCCCTAATTGTTCTACCTAAATCCACAAATGAAATGGATACTTCAGGAAGCTTTTTGTGCGGGAAAAATTGGCCGCAACAGTAGACAAATTCACATTCTCCATGAGTAATCGCGTTGATGCAAACTTCAAAAATACTTACCAAGATAGCCTTTTTAGCTTCAAAAGTCATTTTCGGCATATCTGGTTTATCGAAGAGCTGTTGTTTTATAAAATCCTTTGCTTTTTGTTCATCCTCTAATTTGAATTTTTGATAAGGGATAGTCAGTGAGTCTAAATCCGACTCAGGATAGTTCGTAAAACTGCCTAAAAATTTATTTCTTGTGAAAGTTTCAAGAATACGCTGATTTAAATTAAAGAAAGACAACCTATTGTTTCTTTGAATCAGACCGTCCAAGATATTACCCAATACTGCACATAGGTTGCCGTCGAACCAATTACATTGACGGAAATCCAGGTCAATCTGGGTATTGGAAAGCACTATAGTGTCACCGGCCAATTTTGATAGAAACTCGTAACCGATTTCATTACATAGAATTACATTTGGAACTATTATTTTTATCACAAAATCTTGTTCATTAATTAGGCAAAACTATAACTACTTATAACTTGTTAACTTAGCGAACATTTAACTAAAGATATTAATTGTTTTGCTAAACCGGCGTGAAACAAATTTTGAAAGTATTTTCAATAGAAGTTAAAAAAAATATAATGTTCGGCAATAATAATTTTTCATTACATTCAATGGCTTTCTAAAACATCGATCACCATAATTATGTCAGTTCGCATTACTTGTATAAAAAAAAATAGCGGCAATCATGAGAACCCATATCTCGCTATTGAGACTTTGACGTGGATCAATGAGTCTACTAATGCAGTTGGAACGAGCAGCCGGGAGCAAATATACGATTGGGTTAAGGATGGCGGCTATGGCTATGTAAAAGATTCTGCCGGAAACACAGCTAGATTACTGGCTGAAATAAGTCCAAAGGGAACTAAGTTTGTAAAAACAAAACCTGACGATGAGCAAACCGATAATTTATTAAAATTACCTGAGTGCAAGTAAGGTAATAGTCAAAAATAGTTGGCAAGATCTTGGGTAAACATTTAAATAAAAACTTTCTTAGATATCCTTATCTCTCTCCTGTCCGTGGTTTTTTAGTTATTTATCCTTGGTCTTTGTCGGATTGCCCGCAACCTACCGCTAATTCCCCTACATCGTCTCCTTTAGCCACTTAAAAAACTCCCCCTGCCATACCAGCGCGTTTTGCGGGTGCAGCACCCAGTGGTTTTCGTCCTGCATTACTATTAGGCGGCTTTTTATGCCCTGCAGCTGGGCGGCCTGGAATGCTTGCAGGCCTTGTTCCAGCGGGACGCGGAAATCTTTTTGGCCGTGGAAGATAAGGATGGGGGTATCCCAGTTGGTTACAAAATTGCTGGGCGAGAATTCCGCGTACGATTTCTGCGCAGCCGCGTTGTTTTTATCCCAGTACGGGCCGCCGTAATCCCAGTTGGGGAACCATATTTCCTCGGTGCTGCCGTACATGCTGCGGAAATCAAAAATACCATCGTGCGCAATAAAGGTTTTAAAGCGTTTTTGGTGCATGCCGGCCAGCATATAAACGCTATAGCCGCCATAGCTGGCGCCCACGCAACCAATGCGTGTTTTATCCACGAAAGGCTCTTTAGCCATATCGTCGGTAGCGCTCAGGTAATCCTGCATGGCCAGGCCGCCATGGTCCTTGCTGATCTCCTCGTTCCAGGCCGTGCCATGGCCGGGCATGCCGCGGCGGTTGGGCAGGATAACGATATAGCCCTGGCTGGCCATCAGCTGCACATTCCAGCGGAAAGAATAAAACTGGGTAAGCGGGCTTTGCGGGCCGCCCTCGCAAAATAGCAGCGCCGGGTATTTTTTGCTCTTGTCGAACCCCGGCGGGTAAACTTCCCAAACCAGCATGTCCTTGCCGTCGACGGTTTTTATCCAGCGCCGTTCAAACGGGCACATACCGATTTTGCTGTATAACTCGTCATTTACATGGGTAAGCTGTTTCATGCTGCCGTTGGTAACATCAACACTATACAACTCATTGGCATGATTAAAATCGCCGCGCGCCACGATCAGTTTATTGCCTTTTTGGCCAACGATATCATTAATGTCAAAATCACCTTTGGTAACCTGTGTAATAACAGCTCCGGGGTAAGTGGCATTAAACAACATCGAGGTGCCGTTGATGGGCGCCGTAAAAAACAGGCTTTTGCCATTTGCCGCCCATTTGTAGCCGGTTACGTGGATATCGTCGCGTTGAGCCGTCAGGTTTATTTTGTTGGTTCCATCGGTAACCACCAGGTCGTTTTTATCGCTTTCATAGCCGTCACGTTTCATTTGCAGCCAGGCCATGTCATTCTGCTTATTAAAGCTGGGCTGCACGTCATAGCCCGGGTTATCGGCCGTCAGGTTGGTGGTTGCTCCGGTTGCCAGGTCATAAGCATAGATATCCGTATTGGTACTAATGGCATAGGCCGTACCGAATTTCTTTTTGCAACTGTACACCACTTTTTTGCCATCGGCGCTCCAAACATAGCCTTCGTCGCCGCCATCGGGTTTTAGGGGACAATCATAAGGCTCGCCCGGCATCAGGTCTTTTGCTTTGCCCGGTTTGCCGTTTACCATGCGCGCCAGCATCACATGCCCAAACTTGCCATCCGACCAGGTATCCCAATGCCGGTAGTTCAGGCTGTCATAAATGAGCGCCTGGCTCTTTTTTAGTTCGGGGTAAAAGTCGCTGCCGGCGACCTTCCGTACTTTAATATCCTTACTGAATATTTTGTATTTGCCATCCGGCGATATTTTGGTATCAGCCAGCAGCGCATCGGCATTTTTTACCAGCACGGCCGGCCCGCCGCCGATAGGCACGCTATAATTTGTTTTGTTGATCTTATTCGCGGCAATATCCGGTACACCCACCTCGTAAATAACATGTTTGCCGTCTTTTGAGATGCCCTTGCCGCTTACGCGGCCGATTTTCCATAAAAGTTCAGGGGTTAGTACATTTTGCGCTGATGCTGCCATGCCCGAAAATAGCAGAAATAATAAGATAATAGATTTGATCTTCATTTTGGAAGGATAAAAAAACTGGTCAGTAAAAGTTGGGTTTAAAGATAGAAATATATCCTTTGAAAAACAGCAGGCAAAAACAGCCACAGGGAAATCGCTTAAAAAAAAGGGGGCACCTACGGAGCCTAATAAGACCTTTATTTTTTCTATAAACAGGAAGCTCCGGAGGAGCTAAAGCTGATAAAATGATTGACTCCGGAGGAGTCCCCTGTTTATAGCATCGAAAAATGTAATTTTTAGGCTCCAGCGGAGCCTCCTATAAGCGATACATTTTTAAAAGCGATTTACCTGAAAACAGCCGGAAGGATGGGAAACAGAATATGGCGATGTTAAAAGGACATCAAGTTTCTTCAAGCCGCTTAACTATAACCGCTTAACAGGGCTATCTTTGGCTTCAATTATCTGAACATTTTCATGTACAACAATTACTTTCAAAATAAGATCGCCCTGGTTACGGGCGGTGGTTCGGGTATTGGGCGGGCGGTTTGCCAAAGGCTTGCCGCGGCCGGCGCCATTGTTTATTCTGCCGACATTGACCTTGCCAAAGCAGAGGCGACAGCCGTTGGGGCAAAGGCAGGTAACATCTTCGCAAAACAACTGGATGTTACAAAAAAGAATGAAATACAGCTCATACTGGCCGAAATCGTCGCGCAACACGGCCGCATCGACCTGGTTTTTAACAACGCCGGTACCGGTATAATCGGTGAGTGCCGCGATACGAGCATCTACGACTGGAAATATGCCTTCGATCTTAATTTTTTCGGTGTGCTTTTTGGCTCCCAGTATGCGTATGAATTGATGCTGAAACAAGGCAGCGGGCAAATCGTGAACACTTCGTCGCTGGCAGGTTTAATAGATGGGCTTGCGGTAGTAGGGCCTTACAGCACCACCAAACATGCCGTTGCTGCCTATACGCGCACCTTACGCGCCGAGGCAAGATCGCTTGGTATAAAAGTGAATTTGGTTTGTCCCGGGGTAGTGAGCACCCCAATAACCGATGGCTCATTTTTCATCAAAGGAGGCGAAGGTTACCGCCAGTACAGCCGCGACACGCTGGCAAAAGGCATTCCTCCCGAACAGGCGGCCCGCCATATTCTGAAAGGTGTTTCTTCCAATAAAGCTGTTATCGTTTTCCCGTTTGCAGCAAAGGTTTTTTTATTCATCTCCCGAATATCGGGGCTTGCGGTAAGGTTAGCTATGAATAAAATGCTTAAGGATTATCGCAAAAAATACCGGGAGGCGTAAAATAAAAGAGGTACCGCACTAAGGCGGCGCCCCTTTTGTTTTAAGCAGGTTTATGCTACAACTGCACTATCTTCCGCCGCATAAACCACCGCAAACTCCTTCGCAAAATCTTCCAGTTTGGTTGGGCCCAGGGCCGGCTTGTGTTTTTTATAATCAGCAAACATTTCACCACTGCGGATCGCGGTGCCCATCTCCACAAAGTTGCGGGCCAATTCAGCAGGAACGCCGGCGCCTACGATCCCTTCCAGGTTTTGCCCGTCGGTAAATTGTACATAGGGCAGTTCGGGTTTGCCGATGGCGGCGCCCAAAACGGCGGCAATTTCCTTGCTGGTACGTTCGTCGCCGGCGATGTAGCGTATGCTTTTGCCGGTAAAGCTTAGGCTTAACAATTCTTCGGCGGCCACAACGGCGATGTCATTTGGATGAACCATTACCAGGGTATTATCTCCTCCGAAGTTATTACCAAAAATACCGGCATGTTTGATCATCCCTGTCAGCGCAAACAAATTGGTGTAGAAATAGGCCGGTCGCAGGTGAATAACATCGACGCCGTCCAACGCATCCAGTTCCAATTCGGCGAAGTGTATGCCTGAGACCGGTCCGCAGCCCTCAGGCATGTGTGCACCGATACTGCTCAGCTGAACCACTTTTTTAACGCCCGTTGCCTTTATCGCGTCGGCGAAATATTTGCCAATTTGGTGGATACGAGCCTTCCAGTCGGCCGGCGTGGTTACCGGCGGCGGGATCAGTTCAAATACAGCATCAGCGCCTTTAAATGTTTCAGTTAAAAAAGCGACATCTTCAACGGAGCCGATGGCTGCTTTTGCACCGAGTGCTTCAATCTCTGGTTTTCTGGCTTCGTAGCTGCTGATTACCGTTACATCATGCCCGGCGGCTACTAATTTTTGGGTGAGGGGTTTGTTTATATTTCCCAGCGACCCTGATAAAATGTATTTCATAATTTTTCTTTTTTTAATTCAGGTCAAAGTTATATCTTTACTGTACTTTTAGCAAGTACTAACAAAAAAGTAAGTATAAAATGGCCGTCAAAGAAAGTTCAACGAACCAGGAAAACAAGCGCATTATCAACACGCAATGCCCGGTAACTTTCACGCTCGAAATGATAGGCGGGAGGTGGAAGCCGCTCATTCTTTATAATTTACGTTTATCAACCCTGCGTTATTCGCAGTTAAAAAAATCGATACCGGCGATAACCGAAAAAATGCTGATACAGCATTTGCGCGAGTTGGAAGCGGTCGATTTGATAAAACGTGATGTAAAGCCGGTGGTGCCGCCGCATGTGGAATACCGCCTGACCGAAAAAGGGCAAAGCCTGGGCGTTTTGCTAAACGAGATGGCGGAATGGGGTTTGAAAAATCGTTTGAACAACGATTAGCGTTACTGTTAGAATAAAAAAGGCCGTTTTGGGATTCCAAAACGGCCTTTTTTGATGTGCGCCCACCTGGGCTCGAACCTTCTTAACTTATTGACTGATATTCAATCACTTATATCAAGATACAATTTCAAGGTTACGGATTAGGTATTCCATCCTGATTTCTTATGCTAAATTTACGCAAAAACCGTCAAATTATCAAAAAAGCTGAAAAAAAATCCGCTATAACGGCGGATAAAATTAGCTTATTAGAAGATTATACCTCATTTGGCCGGTCAAAAATTTTCAATATTTCCTCGTAATTGTAGTAAAACACACCGCCGATTTTAGTAGGTCTGAGCGTACCATCTGTTCGCAGTTTTTGCAGTGTATTAGGTGAGATTTTCAGCAAATTCTTTACCTGGTAGCTTTTCAGCCATTTAGGTTGCTCCTTAATTTTTCTTCCAAATAGGGAATCAATCTTATCGATAATTCTTTTTTCAAATTCGTCTAAGTCTTCTTTCGTTATTATTTCTGCGCTCATTGAGAATTAATGTTTCTCAAAGTAAGACAGTATTTCGCTTAAAACATGGTATCACACTGGGTACGACCTAAGCTTTTTTAAAATACTATTATAGTTAATATTGGATAAATTTTATCCAACGTCTCGTTGATCATGGAATTGGCACACCGGTTTTAGCTATTCGCTTGGGTACGTCTTTTAAGTCAACCGCAATTTTTTTTTGGTGAAATAAAATTGCCGATACTTTAGCTTAAATCGCCCGGTGCCGTAATTATGAGTGATCGCCTGCGCAATCCAGCGTTTAACACGGTCTATTTCAAAACCGTTGCGTTTTAAAGATATCCTGTCACGTATCCCGGACATCTCGACCAGGGTACTCACAGAACAGCTTACTGAAATGGAAGAGGATAAGCTGATTAGCCGTAGAGCCTACAGTGAAACACCTCCGAGGGTGGAGTATGAGTTAACTGATTGCGGTAGGACCTTATTACCCGGCTTAGCGGTGTTACGCGAGTGGGGCCTGCAGTTTTTAAAGGAAAACAAACACACCCTTCATCCCGATAGTGAATGGAATCAAAAAATTATTGAGCTACTATAAAATGAAGATCACATAGCTGGCGCTGCTCGTCTGCTTTTTTAATTGCCGGCGGAAAAACACATACGCGGGTGGTACCTCGTCCCCAGTGACAGATAACGAACTACGCAGATTATCGTACCATTGGGGCAACCAAAATTACATCAATAAATCCCGGCAAACCACAATGATCGCCGCACCGCCTTATAAATAATTCCCACAGAATATTCTCATATAGCAACCTAATTTTTCTAATGAAAAAAATCACACGACACCGGCTTAGATACAGCAATTTTAGCTAACCGGCAATAATTGAAGAAAAGCGTGCACCTTTTAATCGAGTTATACGCGATATAGGACGTTATTAGATTATTACTGCACCAATGACTAGATAATACTAATTATTTAAATAAATCTCCCACAAAGGAAAACTGGTAATTTTTGTAAGAAGATGGGAACAATGCAGCTCGTTGATACGCGGGCTTGCCTGTTCTATCTTCTTGGTATACCAGTACCACCTTTGTAGTTCACGGCATGTCCCGCGTATGGATGAGGTAATATGAATATCTATATTATGAATATAACGTATTCTGCCATTTTATTTGTTTGCTTTAATCTTTGCAGCAAATAAGATTCTCGCACAATTAGATACGATAACTTAAATTCGACACGATTCAACGCTGCGAATTTAAAACTCGGCATTAGCCGATACTTGGTTTTACCTCAAGCTCCTACCTCCCCAAAAATAGTTAAATTTTGGTACCGGTTGAGCGACATTCGAATGGAAAAATATAATGGCGGCTATGTTTTATCGTCAATCAGCATTGGTACGGCTCAGATTCTGGACCCTATCGCGAAATCTATTCTGTAAATCGTGCAACAATTTTGCACCCCTCTATAATAGTGAATTATCTATAAATCAAAAAGCCATGTGACTTGAGCGGCGAAAAAAGTGTGTTATAAAAGTTAGAAATTTAAAGACAATTACTTTACATTTGTAACTATTGAAATTTATAAAACAAACTAATGAAAAAATATCCCATAAGGTGTCCTGTTACAGCTTATTTACGTGTAATAGACGGGCACTGGAAACCGTTACTTCTTTGGCATTTACAAACAAAACCGTTGCGTTTTAAAGATATCGTGTCACTTATCCCAGACATCTCGACCAGGGTGCTCACAGAACAGCTTAATGAATTGGAAGAGGATAAGCTGATTAGCCGCAGAGCCTACAATGAAACACCTCCGAGGGTGGAGTATGCGTTAACCGATTACGGAAGGACTTTAATACCGTGTTTGGCCACGTTGCGCGAGTGGGGCCTGCAGTTTTTAAAGGAAAACAAACAAGCCCTTCATCCAGATAGTGAATGGAATAAAAAAATTATTGAGCTACTATAAAATGAAGATCCCATAGCTGGCGCTACTCGCCTGCCTTTTTAATTGCCGGTGGAAAAACACATACGCAAATGAAAAACAGCTATTATCCGGCCGGGACTTGTATCGCGGTTTTAGAACTGCCGTTAAAAGCTAATGTTGAAATGACGATTACCTCCATCGCCAATAACTGATTATGCCGGTAGTTGCATTTACTTTGCTGAAAGGTCAGCCAGCCGCCCTGAAGACCAAACTTGGTCACGCTGTCCATCTCGCGCTGGAAAATGTCGGCGTTTCCAAGGCTGACAGATTTCAGAGATTCCTGGAACTGGATAATGAAAATTTCAACTACGACCTTCATTATCCGGACCCGGCGGAGCCGCGCACAGATCGTTTTGTCCTGATCGAAATACTTTTTTCAGTCGGGATAAGTGTTAAATTAAACAAAAGATACTGTGTGATGTGCTTGAACATTTGCAGGCTGCGGGGATATCTTCAAACGACATTATGGTTAGTTTTCAGGAAACGGCCTGGGAAAATTGGTCGTTTGCCGATGGGCACATACTTCATAAATAGTTAAATTTAAATGAACCAAACTATATAATTGGATGTGCAGGTTCAGTTGAGGCATACCGTACAGCTTGCAAACCTGGTCAAAGGGGTTTTCCCCATTCTAGTGAGTGGGCCGTGTGGGCCGAAAGAGGTGGTACCTCGTGCCCCGCTGACAGATAACGAACTAT
>DASRTD010000044.1:0-3456 GCA_035656115.1 Mucilaginibacter sp. | reverse complement strand
GCTTTTCCCGGTCGTGTAAAATACGCAGCGAGCGGCCGATCTCCTGCGACAGGGATTCGGTGATCAGCAGGCCGTCCGACTTCGCGTCCGAACTTTCAATAACATCCAGCAGCGTTTGCGCCTCCCCGGATACGAAAGGTGCATCCAGCGATACATGGTGGCCGGCGTTCGACAGTGCATGGGAGATTTTTTCGACCGTCGTTTCCATTTCGTCCGCAAGTTCTTCGGGAGTGGGTACCCGCTCAAATTGCTGTTCCAATTTTGATGACGACTGGCGGATCTTGTTCAATGAACCGATCTGGTTAAGCGGCAGGCGCACCACCCGGCTTTGTCCGGCCACGGCCGATATGATAGATTGCCTGATCCACCATACGGCATACGAAATAAATTTAAACCCCTTGGTTTCGTCAAACCGCCAGGCCGCTTTTATCAGCCCCAGGTTACCCTCGTTGATCAGGTCGCCCAGGGTTAGGCCCTGGTTTTGATATTGTTTAGCTACCGAAACCACAAAGCGAAGGTTGGCGCGGGTTAAACGCTGCACGGCCGCTTCGTCGCCCTGGTGTATCTTCTGCGCCAGTATCACTTCTTCCTCGGCGGTGATCATCGCTACTTTGGATATTTCGTGCAAATATTTATCCAGTGATTGCGATTCGCGGTTGGTTATGGATTGGGATATCTTAAGTTGCCTCATGTTTGCCGGCAAGGTAGCTAAAGTTATGTGGTTGTAATGTAATTGATTTTCGACCGGCGGGCAACTGCCTCATCTGCAAAAATTCACTGAAGCTTTAAACAATTGGCTGAAACTGCCCGGACCCGGTTTGCAGCTAAACATTGAAAGTTTTGTGTAAATAGTTTGAAACTAAATGTTCGAACGCTAAGCAGGAATATTTTTTACCCTTTTTTGGCAAGCGTGCGGATGTAATCTACCAACTCCCACCTTTGCTTATCGGTAAGTGGGGTTTTATAGCTTGGCATCGGCGTACGGCCGGTAGTTACTTTCCAGTAAAGCGAGCCATCGGTTTCGCTTTGCACCACAGCCGAAGAATGATCCGCCGGTTTAACCGCTAACGCAGCCGCGGCCGGCCCATCGCCCTTACCCTTGCCGCCATGACATGGGCCGCAATTGGTAACATATAGCGACTTACCTTCCGTAACGGCGCTTTTGTCGCCTTTTAGCGGGTTTACCACCGCGCGTGCCGACATCGGACTAACCCATGGCTTTTGCTGGGCTGCAGCAACAAAAGAAATTAAACTCAAAATAAAAATAGCGCCCGAAATCAGGCATCCCTTTGAGCATGGGGCCGGTAAATAAGTTTTTGCTGAAAATTTCATGGTTTTTTTTTATGATTATTATAGATGCTTGTTAATCAACGCTTCCGGTCAGTGCCGCACAACTATTTATAACGCTAACCCTAAGTTCGCTGAATATTGCAAAGCTAAGTGCTGCGCCAAACCTACTATTTACACAATGCCGGCAATAAGTTGCATAATTCCCATTTTAAACAAGGCTGACGCTTACCAGTATCCCGTAGGCCTTGTAAATCAGTAAAATGTGTGAATGATGTAACTAATTCAAATAGTTATATAACACAAATGAAGAAAGTAAAGGAAACTTTGTAACAGGATAACTATGATGACCTGATAAAGGGTCATCAAAAACATCAAACAGATTGTATATCATGGATAGCAAAGACAAAAGCCACAGCCCGGAAAGTACCGAACTGGAAAAGTCAAGCGCGCATATTGTTGTTGAAATTATTGAATACGTCCCAAACTCGGTCGTCATCAAAACCATTATCAAAAAATCAACCGGGAATATCAGTATTATGTCTTTTGACAGCGGTGAGGGTTTAACCGAGAAAACGAGCCCATTCGACACTTTTGCACAGATCATCGAAGGCAAAGCGGAGATCGTTATCAACAGTATCTCAAACTACCTGGAAACGGGTATGGGCATTATCATACCTGCGCATGCGCCCAATTATATAAAACCCAACGGGCGGTTTAAAATGATCCTGACCATTATTAAAAGCGGTTACGAATAAATTATAACAAAAGCTATTTGTTTATAAAAATCGCGGCCGCTCAGCCGCTTTTTTTTACTTTGATCACCTTGTTAAGACGCGCATACAAATGATTTTTATAATTGTTTTAAAAATATGTGAATAATGTAACTTTTCATCAAAATGATGTAACGCTACTCAGTTAAATATGACCAATTTTACTTTGGCAATAGCAATAACAATTAAGCAGGTCACATGGCGCCACTTTACTTCGCAAACAATAAGGTTCCGGCACGTTTAGTCACCGTATCAGTACGCGAAATACGAAACTGTTTGACGAGTCTTACTTTAGCTATGGGGATGATCGCTGAAAAGGCTGAGGACAAGGATATTAAAAAGTGCCTCGATATTATCTCCAGGAGTACTGATAAAATCGACCATTTGGTTGAGGAATCGCTCAATACACCCACGGGTCATAACGACAAAATAGCTAATAATTTGATCCGTGAATTGCCGGTGAGGAACTTCCAGCTCAACTGAGCTGATCAACAGAAAATTTAATATTTATTCATACCCTAATTATGATAACTGAGATCGAACTGCAACCAGGACAAAACCTGCGGTACACGGGAAACGGATTTCCCGGCTACATCAAAGGACAACCTTATATGGTATTTCAAGGCCATTTAAACAAGCAGAAAATTATCGTTAGCTACAACGACAGGAAGGTACTGGTAAACAAACGGAACATCTCGCCGGTTAAATAATTATTCCGGGTTTTCCAGCCCATGCATCCGGTAGTCCTTCACTTTCTTAAAAAAGGAAGGGGTTAAGCCTGTTATTTTTTTAAACTGGTTTGACAGGTGGGCCACGCTTGAGTAATGCAGTTTATACGATATTTCGGTAAGCGAAAGTTCATCATAAACCAGCAGCTCTTTTACTTTTTCTATTTTATGAATAATGATGTAATGTTCAATCGTAATTCCTTCCACCTCCGAAAACAGGTTAGCCAGGTAAGTATAATTATGATTTAATTTTTCGCCCAGGTAGTCCGAAAAGTTAACTTTCGGGGGTTCATCCGAGTAGTGGATCAGTTCGACGATCACTTTTTTTATTTTCTCTATCAGGATACTTTTTTTGTCATCCAGCAGTTCCAAACCATATTTAATTAAGCCGGTTTTAAACTCTTCTTTTTGGGCGGGCAACATATTTTCCAGGATAACCGCCTCGCCTAACTCCACGTTAATATAATGCAGGCCTAATTTTTCCAGTTCCTGCTTCACCACCATTTTGCAGCGGATGCATACCATGTTTTTTATGTAAAGTTTCAAATTGTGATGCGTTTTAATCGGTCCGGCAAGGTAAATTCAAGAGTTTAATTACCAGAAAGAGGATACATACTTAGATACTACACGCAGAAATCGCCAATGTTTCAAGCGGATACGAATATTAC
>DASRTD010000043.1:0-16409 GCA_035656115.1 Mucilaginibacter sp. | reverse complement strand
ACGATCACCACGATAGTGACCGCCAGCGATGGCACCACTACCAAAACCTATACCATCACCGTGACCCGGGCCCCGTCGGCAAATGCCTACCTGTTATTCTTATCGGTACAAACAGCAACATTGTCACCGGGTTTTGCCTATAAAACCTTGAGCTATACCGCCAATGTGCCTACTTCAAACACTTCGGTAACCGTTACCCCCAGTGTGCTGGATTTGACCGCCACGGTAAAAGTGAACGGCACGGCAGTGGCTAACAAAACGGCATCAGGCCCGATAGCATTGGCGGCGGGGCCCAATATTATTAATATCGTGGTAACAGCCCAGGACGGGGTAACTACTCAGTCGTATACGATCACTATTACCCGCGCGCCGTCTGTCAATGATAACCTTTCTTTTCTTAAGATAAGCCAGGGTACATTGACGCCTGCTTTTGCGACTGGTACGACCAGCTATACTGTAAGCGTGGGTAATGGCGTAAGTTCCCTTATGGTAACACCAACTACTGCGGACCCTACGGCTACCATTAAAGTCAACGGCACAACGGTAACTTCCGGCGCAGCATCCGGCGCCATTGCATTGAACGTGGGTTCAAATGTCATCAGCACGGTAGTAACGGCGCAGGATGGAATAACTACCAAAACCTATACGGTAACCGTCACCCGTGCGCCGTCGTCCAACGCTTATTTGTTATATATGTCGTTACAAACGGCAACCTTGTCGCCAACCTTTGCTTATAAAACATTCAGCTATACCGCCAATGTACATAACACAACCAGCTCGGTAACGGTAACGCCAAGTTTACTTGATACAACCGCCAGGGTAAAAGTTAATGGCACGGCTGTGGTTAACAAAACTGCGTCAGGGCCGATGGTATTAGCAGTTGGGGCTAATACCATCACAGTATCGGTAATTGCGCAGGATGGCATAACTGCCCAAAACTATACAATTGTTATTACGCGTGCTGCCGGCGGCGCTGATAGCTATGATCCGGGGATAAGCGTTAGTAAGCCAAACGAGGCGCCAACCTTAGCAGATGACGGCATTATGGTACACCAGGGCGTATCGCCGAACGGCGATGGTATCAACGACTTTTTACAGATCGATAACATCACCAACTATCCGGATAATAAACTGATGATCATGAATCGTAACGGGCAGTTGGTATTCGAGGCACAGGGCTATGATAACGCCTCAAAAATATTCGATGGCCACAGCAACAAGAATGGCCAGATGCAATTGCCGGGGACTTATTTTTACCAATTGGATTACGCCGTAAACGGTATCACCAAACATAAAACCGGGTTTTTGGTGCTGAAGTATTGAGGTTTGTGATTAGTGAATAGAGACTGGAGATTAGTTAAAAATTAACGGCAGATCACCAGTCTCTAATCTCTATCCTCTAATCTCTAATTCGAATCCCCCTCAGATTTCTTAGACGATACCATCGCCATTGGTTTCCCGATAACTTTGTACTGGCCTTCGCCCTTCAGGATATTGGCGAGTAAATCTTTGTCCTGCATCACCTTTACGGCCTGGGCAAGCTCTTTGTCGTATTTAAAGTTGGTTTCGTAGCGGCCTTTCTCAAAGTAATAGCGCGAAACGATCTCATTTTCGAGCACCTGTTTTATTTCGTCCTTATGCAGCTGCAGGTCGTTTTTCTTGGTGGCGTCCATCTTTGCTTTCAAGGCGTCGTACTCGGTTTGTATCTCGCTGAACTGTTTTTCCTTAGTTGCTTCGGCTTTCAGGTCGGCCAATAGCTTTTCCGAACCGGTGTTGTAGGTGTAATTTTTATCTGCCAGGAACTTCACAAAATCGGCATAATCAGCATCAGACAAGCTGAACGATTTTATGTTATCCAAAGTCGGGTGGCCGTTGCGGTAATGGGTGGCGTAATCAAATAGCAGCAGCTTGCCCACCAGCGCCTCGGTAATATTTGCAAAATGCTCCTGGTTAACAAAAACATCCGGGTAAATGCCGCTGCCGTCGTAAACCGACCGCCCATCTTTGGTTTTATACTCGTGGATAAGCGAATCGGCAACTTTAACAACGCTGCCATCGTCGCGGCGGTGCGTATAGTCAATTGCCTGTATGCAGCGCCCCGAAGGGATATAATATTTGGCGATAGTGATCTTAACCAGGCTATTGTAAGGCAGGTTAAACGTTTGCTGAACGAGCCCTTTGCCATAGCTGCGCTGCCCGATGATAACGGCGCGATCAAGGTCCTGCAGCGAGCCGGCAACAATTTCGGATGCCGAGGCCGAATGGTTATTCACCAGCACAACCAAAGGCAGGTTCGGCTCAAGCGGCGAGCCGTTGGTTTTATAGGTAAAGTTTTTCTCTTTTATTTTCCCTATCTGCGATACCACCTGTACATCCTTCGGCACAAAAAGGTTCACAATTTTTACCGCTTCCAGTAAAATACCGCCGCCGTTTGAGCGCAGATCGAGGATGATACCGCTGGGGTTTTTCTTTTTCAGTTCGGTTAGCGCATTGGTGACCTCTTCGGCAGAGTTTTCGAGGAATTTATCCAGCTTGATATAGCCCATATTGCCGTCAACCATTCCATAATAGGATACGTTTGGCTGCTTGATCTCATCGCGCACCAGCGTTTTTTCCATTGGCTGGGCGCCATCCCGCTTCAGCAGCAGCTTGATAGATGCCCCTTTGGAGCCCTTCAGCAGCTGGCCCACCTGGTCGTTGTCTTTACCTTCCAGGTTTACGTCGTTTATTTTTACCAGCTCGTCGCCGGCGCGTACATCTGCCTTTTGTGCCGGAAATCCTTCAAAAACATCCGACACATAAACTTTGCCGTTGCGGGCAAATATCCCTGCACCGATGCCACCGTATTCGGTGCTAACATAATGCAGCTTGTAATCTTCGATCTCCGACTCCGGCACGAATTCGGTATACGGGTCCAGGCCATCCAGCATGGCATCCACACCTGTTTTTATCATTTTGGCGGAATTGATATCGTCAACGTAGTTTATATTGACCTCTTTGTACACAGAAGCAAACACATCGAGGTTTTTTGATATCTGGAACAAATCGTCCCTGAAGCTAAATGTAGCCAGCGCAATAACCAGCATGCCGGCAACCAAAACCTGCTTTTTATATTTCTTTACAAACACGTTTCCCTTAATCATCTTCCAAAAATTTAAAATATAAAACTACGTAAAACTCAGCGAATTTAAGTCGCCTCCGGAATTATAGCCGATTGTTGTCAATGTTTACTAACGCCCTTTTGAGGGTAAAAATTATATACTCCCGGTCGCGTTTTACCAATTCCATCAACCGGCTGATCAGACTTTCTTCCTGCCCTTCGGTATACTTCAACTGCTCGTCGGTTAAGTGATTGTATTTTCTTTGGATTTTGATCTTTACACGTTCCCAGTCTTTATTGCTGATGCTTATCTCGGCCATAATAAAATTGTTTTCAGCAAAAATAGGAAAATACAAAGGGCTTTCGTCAAAAAAATTTGGCAGGGCTATTGTATATCGCAAAACAATTATTGAGTATAAACAACGTTATCAGTCAACAAACTATCAAAACTATGAGAAAGTACATTTTAAGCTTAGCATTGCTGATTGCGGCGTGCATCAGCGCCAGGGCGCAACTCTCGCTGGGGATAAAAGCCGGTGTAAATTATTCAACCATCAACGCCACCAATCTCAATAACTCGAGCGTGGCCGGCTACCAGGCGGGCGCGTTTGTGCGCATTGGCGGCGCACTTTACCTGCAGCCCGAGCTATATTTAAGCGGCACCGGCGGCCAGTTTCAGTCAAACGATAATAACTATAGCGGCACGGTGAAGTTCACCAACCTCGATCTGCCGATATTAGCGGGACTTCGGTTCGGGCCGAAGAATTTGAATTTCAGGATAATGGCCGGCCCGGTTTTAACGTCGATGTTAAGCACCAATGAGAGCCTCTCCCAAAATTTCAGAACGGCCTACAGCGACTTCAGGACCTATAAAAGCGATGCCCTCAATTTCCAGGCCGGCGCAGGCGTTGATTTCGGCGCGCTCACTGCCGACCTCCGTTACCAGGGCGGGTTGAGCGAGGTGAACGAGGACCATTCGCAAAGGCAGTACCTTTGGGCGCTGAGCGTCGGGTTTAAAATACTATAAAAAGACAGATAAACCATGGCCGGCGCACAACGAGTGGTTGGCCGCACCTATTTAAACTTTTTATACTGATAATACCCGCGGAATTTTTAGGTTTGGAAACGCTGCCCTGTAAGCAACATTCAACACCCAAAAACTATAAACGGTTACGACCGTATAACACTGCCGCATGTATTGGTACGAGGACGAAGTTAAACGCCTGGAGAGCGAAGCAAAACGACTTAGCTTTGCGCCCGAAACAATTTTTTACGGTAGCTCGTCCATGCGCCTGTGGGCCAGCCTGGGCAAAGATTTTGAAGGCTTTAAACCGGTAAACCTGGGTTTTGGCGGTTCTACGCTTGCCGCATGCGTTTGGTTTTTTGAGCGGATAATGGCGCCTTATCAACCCCAAAGATTGGTGATGTACGCCGGCGATAACGACCTGGGCGACGGCCGCCACCCCGAAGAAGTTTTTATCTTTTTTCAGCAGCTTGCGGTAAAAATAAAAGCCCGTTTTGGCAATATCCCCTGTTATTTTATCTCGCTGAAGCCGAGCATCAGCCGCTGGCAAATGCTTAATGTGTACCGGTTTACCAATGGCCTTATTGAAAACGAGATAACCCGTTATGGCGATAACTGGTATTTTATAGACATTTTTCCGCAAATGCTCGACGCGGCAGGCAAGCCCAACCGCGAGTTTTATGCGCCAGACGGCCTGCACTTAAGCGAGCAGGGTTATGCTTTATGGCGAAAAATCATTCTTAATTCAATAACCGGCAAGGGTTAATGCTATTTTTATAGTAACTTAACATGCGGTGGGGATATTCCGCCCTTGTAAATGAACCGAGAATATCATAAGTGGTACAGCCCGAGCCTGCAGCGCGACATGGAATTGCTGATCTTCGGTCACAATGGCCGCGCAGTGCTGTTCTTCCCTACCCGGATGGCCCGTTTTTATGATTACGAGAACTGGCGCATCGTCGACTCCCTGCAGGACAAACTTTATAACGGCGAGCTGCAGCTTTTTTGTGTAGACAGTATCGACCATGAAAGCTTTTACAACCGGCACGTGCACCCGCTGGTGCGCATAACCCGGCACCTGCAATACGAAGGCTATATTTTAAACGAGGTGCTGCCGCTGATGCGCCAAAAAAATGACGGCAGCTATTTTGAAACAGCAGGCTGCAGTATGGGCGCTTTCCATGCCATAAACCTGGCATTGCGCCACCCCGCGCTTTTTAAAAAGGCGGTTGGCATGAGCGGCCGATACGACCTTACGCTGCAAATACAGGACTTCCGTGACCTTTTTGACGGGTTTCACGACCAGGATATCTATTTTAATATGCCCATGCAGTTTGCGGCCAACCTGCACGACGAAAACCAGCTGGAAGCGATACGCCGGCTGGAGATCATCCTTGCCATTGGCGAAACCGACCCTTTTTGGCAAAACAACCACGAATTTAGCGAGCTGCTATGGAACAAAGGCGTCCCCAACCAGTTTTATACCTGGGATGGCTACGCCCACCGCCCACGCCACTGGCGGCAAATGGCGCCGTTGTATTTGTGAGGCGGACATGTCAGTAAGTTAAAAAGTATAAGCGCGTCGCCTCAATATCAAATTCTTGATACACACGAAATATGCCATTTATGTTTCGATATATTTGTGAATATGAACCGCATCAAGATCATTATTGCTTTTTTGTTTTTAGGCCAGTTGGCTTTGGCGCAAACAGCGCCTCCGGCTGATATAGCAACTATTGAACAAAACCTGAAAAAACTGGATGTGCTGGGCAGCGTGTTGTACGTTGCCGCGCACCCCGACGATGAAAATACCCGCCTGCTGGCTTACCTGGCGCAGGAGAAGCATTACCGTACGGGCTACCTATCCATGACGCGCGGCGACGGCGGCCAAAACCTGATCGGCAATGAGCAGGGCGAGCTGCTGGGGCTTATCCGCACGCAGGAGCTGCTGGCTGCCCGCAGGGTAGATGGCGCCGAGCAGTTTTTTACCCGCGCCAATGATTTCGGTTTTTCAAAAGGGCCGGATGAAACCTTAAGGTTTTGGGATAAAGAGAAAGTGCTGGGCGATGTGGTTTGGGTGATCCGTAAGTTCAGGCCGGATGTGATCATTTGCCGCTTCCCCACTACAGGCGAGGGCGGGCACGGGCATCATACGGCTTCCGCTATTTTAGCGCAGGAAGCATTTGCCGCCGCCGCCGACCCGAAACGTTTCCCCGAACAGCTTAAATATGTACGAACCTGGCAGGCAAAACGGCTGATGTGGAACACCTTCAGCTTCGGTACGGTTAATACCACCGCGCCAGATCAGTTTAAGGTAAACGTGGGCGTGTATAACCCTGTCATTGGCAAGGGATACGGCGAAATGGCCGCTGAAAGCCGCTCGAACCATAAAACCCAGGGCTTCGGCTCTGCCCGGCAGCGGGGCGACGCCTACGAGTTCTTTAAAACCATTTTAGGCGATGCCCCGAAGGATGACCTGATGGATGGGGTAAATACCACATGGGGGAGGGTTAATGGCGGCGAAGCGATAGGCAGCGAGGTGGAGAAGATCAGGAAGGATTTTGAGGTGGATCACCCGGAGAACTCGGTGAAGGCGCTGGTTGCTTTAGCTGATAAAGTTGACAAAGTACCTGATGAATACTGGCACACGCAGCAAACTAAAGTGTTGAATGATTTGATAGCGGCTTGTGCGGGGTTGTGGTTTGAAAGCTATTCAGCAGAGCTGACTTATGCAATGGGCGATCAAATGAGCATTCATTCGCAGGTAGTTAGCCGTTTTGGGTTACCGGTTTCGTTAAACAACCTCCATGTGATTCAACACAAGGATGACGCCGGCCCGAATACTGACTTTATGCCCGCGGTAGCAACTTACCCCTTGCAAATGAACGGCGGCAACAAAGTGCTTCCTGCTAATGAAATGCAAACTTTTAATAGCGATTGTATAGCAGGCGGTATAACACAGCCCTATTGGCTGCAGACGCCGCATACTCCCGGCACCTACCAGATAGAAAACCAAGGTATCGTTGGAAACCCCGAAAACCCGGATGCACCGGCTGTTGAATTTGAATTTTCAATTGACGGGCATACCATCGCCTGCGACAGAAAGCTGGTGTACAAATATGTCGATCCGGCTAAGGGTGAGATTTACCAGCCAGTAGCGATAACTCCTCCCGTTACGGCTAACATTGCCGATAAAGACTACCTGTTTAATTCGCAATCGTCGCAGAATATCGAGATCAAACTAAAAAGCTTTACTAAAGCCGCTGGCAGCATCAGCATTAAGCCTATGCCCGGCTGGAAGGTTGAGCCGGATAAGATCGATTTCAGCGACAAGGGCAAAGGTGACGAATGGACCGCCAAATTCACCGTTCACCCCACCGATAACCGGCCCAAAACGGCCACACTGCAAGCTGTGGTGAATGCCAACGGCAAGGATTTTTCGATGGGCATACTCACCATTAAATACGAGCACGTCCCCAATATCACCTTGTTCCCGCCTGCAGAGGCAAAACTGATCGATCTTGACCTGAAGATCGCCGGCAAAAAGATCGGCTATATTGAAGGCGCCGGCGATTTGATGCCCGATGCCTTAAAACAAGCAGGGTATGACGTGCACCAGTTGACAGAGCACGAGATCATGAACGGCGACCTGTCGGGCTATGACGCCATTATTAGCGGGGTTAGGGCCTATAACGTTAACCCGCGCCTGGCGGTGGAGCAACCCAAACTGCTGGAATATGTGAAAAACGGCGGCAACCTGGTAGTGCAGTATAATAACAGCAATGGCCTGGTAACAAAACAGATCGGGCCATATCCGCTAAGCGTTGTGAACCGCCGGGTTACCGACGAAGATGCCAAAGTAACCGTGCTCGATCCGCAAAACCCTGTTTTAAACTATCCTAACAAAATTAGCGATGCTGATTTTAACGGCTGGATCCAGGAGCGGGGCCTCTACTTCGTCGGCGATTTCGACCCAAAATATACCGCCGTACTGCAAATGAACGACCCGAATGAAGCGCCGAACAAGGGTGCGCTGATAGTGGGTAACTACGGGCAGGGCAGGTTTGTTTATACTTCGCTGGCATTTTTCAGGCAGCTGCCTGCGGGGGTGCCGGGAGCATACCGCTTATTTATCAATTTACTAAGCAAGCCGAAAAAGCAGCAGCCCAGAATTAGGCGGCAATAGGTTAAAAACTTAAATTTGCGCACACATTACAAAGAACCATGACACATCAACATCACAAAGCAGAGGAGAACCACGACAAATTATTTTATATAGTAGGTTTGCTGGCAGGCCTTTTTACCGGCTATGTAATTGGCCAGGGTATTATTTTAATTGTTGTTTTGGGCATTGTAGGCCTGTTGTTTGCCGCCTTCTTCCTGCAGCTTTTGGTTAAGGGCCGTGAAGACGCATGATCCTGAGCTTCCCTCGTTCATAAAAAACTGGCGACAGTTTTACGCTATCGTTATCGGCTGGCTCGTGCTGCTGATCCTCCTGTTCTGGCTCATTACCATTAGTTTTGAATGAGCTTAACCGACTGGATCGTATTGGCGGTAACGCTGCTGGGCATCGTTTTATACGGTGTATGGAAAAGCGGCCGCAGCCATAACGTCGATCAGTACCTGATGGGCGGGCGCACCCTGCGCTGGTACCATGTGGGTTTATCGGTTATGGCCACGCAGGCCAGCGCCATCACTTTCCTTTCAGCCCCCGGGCAGGCTTATTCTGATGGGATGCGCTTTGTGCAATTCTATTTTGGTTTGCCGCTGGCGATGATCGTGCTCTGTATCACCTTTGTTCCCATCTTTCATCGCCTGAAGGTTTTTACCGCCTACGAATACCTCGAGCAGCGTTTCGACTTAAAAACCCGGGTAATTACTTCTATCCTGTTTCTTGTACAACGGGGATTGTCGACGGGTATAACCATTTACGCCCCTTCCATCATTCTGTCAACCATCCTCGATATCAATATTGTTTATACCACGCTCTTTATCGGCGGGCTGGTGATCTTTTATACCGTTTATGGCGGAACAAAGGCGGTAGCTTACACCCAACTGCTACAAATGACGATCATCTTCCTGGGGATGTTTTTTGCCGGTGTGCTGGTGGTACATTTGTTGCCAAATGGCGTCGGTTTTAGCCACGCGGTTAAACTTGGCGGCAAATTAGGCCGGATGAATGTGATCGACTGGAAATTCGACCCTAACAACCGCTACAACATCTGGAGCGGATTGATCGGCGGCTTTTTCCTGCAGCTGGCCTATTTCGGCACCGACCAAAGCCAGGTAGGTCGCTATTTAACAGGCAGCTCGGTGGGCCAAAGCCGGCTTGGGCTGCTCATGAACGGGCTGGTTAAAATACCCATGCAATTCCTGATCCTGCTGATCGGCGTTTTGGTATTTTCGTTTTACCTTTTTAACCAGCCGCCGATGTTTTTTAACCGGTACGAGGTCAACCAGGTTAAAAAAAGCCCTTATGCCGCCCAATACAATCGGCTTGAAAGCGATTACACTGATGCTTTCAATGTACGCAAGCAAAAAACCAACGACCTGGTGGCCGCTTTGAACAGTAAAAACGAGCTGCTGACAGCAGCGGCTAAGTCGGCTTTGAAAACTGCCGACAACAGGGTGCTTGCCATACGCAACCAGGGCATTAAGCTGATGAAAAAGAATAACAAGGATGCTAACGGCGATGACACCAACTACGTTTTCCTCATGTTTGTCACCCATTATTTGCCGCGCGGGCTTATCGGACTACTCATCGCCATTATTTTCCTCGCCTCAATGGGATCAACGGCAAGTGCGCTCAGTTCGCTGGGATCGACCAGCGCCGTAGATATTTACAAACGCATCATCAACCCAACCGCATCCGAAAAGAATTACCTCAATGCTTCGCGCCTGGCCACGGTATTTTGGGGCCTGGTATGCGTGGGTATGGCGCTGTATGCCAGTAAGGTGGGGAACCTACTTGAGTATGTGAACCAGTTGGGATCGTACATTTACGGCACCATGCTGGGCGTATTCGTGGTGGCTTTTTATCTAAAAAAAATCCGGGGGACCGCTGTTTTTATTGCCGCAATTATTTCCGAAATAACCATCATTGCCTTAGGGTTATTGAATGTAGTAGCCTATTTATGGCTCAACTTGATCGGCTGTGCGCTGGTGATCCTGATTGCCGTCATCATCAACCTGGCTATCGAAACAAAGCCCGCCCAAACGGCCTAAGCGGCCCTTTTTTTACCGGCTATACCCGAAATAATAAAAGCGGTAGCACAAAACGCCAACGCCGAAAAGGCGCTGATAAAAGAATCACTTTTATTACCGAAAGGATTGTTGACAGCCAGCGGGATATGGATGATGAGCAGCCAGATGAATATCATCAGCCCTAACAGGAAGGCAATCAACCTGAGTTTGATTTTTAATACGACCGCTATTCCCGACAAGATCAACGCTGTTCCGCCGAAGTAGGTCCAGAATATGTGGCCCGGTATCCAGTTGGGCACTAATGGCGATATAGGCAGCGTGTAAAAGTAGTGGCAAATGCCGTACAAAACCATTGTCGTACAAAATAAAAAGGGGCCGAAAGGAATCAGTTTTTCAAGAAATTTTAATACCGGTGATCTTTGAACCGCCGGTTCAGTTGGTAGCGACCCTGCGACGACAAATGCTCCGCCGGCCAGCGCCGATTCTTTTAAGCCATCAGCCCAGGTGCCCAGGTGATTATTGTATGGAGCGACAAAAAGGTCATAGGTAAAATAGCCGAATAGATAAACGGCCAGCAACAGGCCGCCGAGCAGCAGCGCGGCAGATTTGGGCTTTATACCGAAAATAATACCGATGCAGCCTGCAAGTACCGCTGCCGCAAAAACATAGGCCCAAAACGCTACAAAAGGCAAATGCGGCCAGGCTGGAAAAAAGTTACTGCCAAAAGCACCATAAAAAAATTGCGGGCACACCATCCCCGCCAGGCCAATGCCAAAGGCTATCTGCGAAGGTTTAATGAGTTTTTCCATTTGATTGTGACGAACGTACTGACCAAATGTAATTACCGTTTTATAAGCGGGCAAAACATGGCTTGTTCATTTTAGAACAAATGCAAACAAGGGAATGTGTATCTTCCCGGGACAACAAATCCAAAATCAAAACTTCGAAAGCGGAGTTAACTTCCTGCCTGGTCGATCACCGCCTGGTTAAGGCGAACATACTCGTCGTCATTGGTGGCCTGGGCCATTTTGATGCCCTCACGGGCGGCGGCTATAGCAGCGGTCTTATCGCCCATCCTCAGGCGTATACGGGCCTCCCAAAGCTTATACCATGCACCCGGGTCTACCTTTTGGGCCTCAAGTGCCCACGAGAGCGCCTTGTTCATGTCTTTATTGTTTTCGTAGTAGTATTGAATGGCGTTAAAATAATAAGCTTTGCGGTTTCCCTTCATCAGTTCGTCAATGTTGGCCATGATCTGGGCGTCGTCGTCGGTATGTAGGTGTATCGCTACAGCGGTATGGTCCCAAACCAGGTATAAATCGTTTGTTTGGGTGGTAACATTGGCAAACTGGATGGTAAACGACTCCCGTTTTTCTTCCAGGCTTACCGGTTTTTCAGTAAAGCGCAAAAAGTCTTCCGATTGTTTATAGCTATAGGCACCCCATTGCTTTACCACCTTGTTTAAAATGATGGTCCATTGATCCTTGTCTGAAATAGTGAACAGTGAATAGGTCCCGGCCGGCACAGAGTGGCCTTCCATGATCACATTTTCGGTGAAGTTGATGGTTGTGGCCGAATTGGCGCCGGTACGCCAAACCTGGCCCCATGGATTTATGCCGCCAAAAATTACTCTCCCTTTAACGGCTGGTCTTGAATAGGTAATGGTTATTTTCCCAAGGCCAAAATCCTGTATGATGGTTTCTGTCGGGCTTGCCTCAGGTATGCGCGCTGTTTGCGCATTGGTTTTAACGGTGGTTCCGGCCATCAGCAATGCGGCCAGGCCATATAGCAGCTTTCTCATAATTGGTAAAATTTCACCTAAGTTAGAAATACCGGGGTAATAACCAAAATAGAAATAAATCATTCCCCCTTCGGGTCCACAGGACTCCTAAGGAGGGGTCAGGCGGTAAAAAATAAAAGCCCCCCACTTCGCGCGGGGGACTTTCAACCTAAACCTTATCACAATTAACTGGCGGGTGCCAGTCACCATAGGTCTAACAATTTCTATACCAAACCTTTCGCGGCCATTTTATAAAGAGCGTTTTGCTATTAAGGGTTCTTTTATTTGGAAAAATGTCTTAAAAATGAACAGCAATTGTTGTTTTTGCAATACACTAAGGGCGGTTTTTTACATCATTTTTTCGCTGCTCCGGGCCTTTTTACGGCGCAGCCATGCATCAAATAAATAAAGGCCCAGCATCACGTCAAAAAACACAAAAGCCTGTACAAAAACCCGGGCCTGGTTATGGTTGATTTCCGGCATTTTAATGTGCGCTGTCAGATTGGCAGGCAGCGCCACGCCGGTCCATTTAACGCTGGCAATTACCAGCACCAACAGCGCCACAATGGTAACCGAAAAGAAAATGCCAATGCCTCTTATTATTCGTTTATTAACAGCGGCTTTCAACGGCACCTGCGCATTTTCGGTACGGATAACTTCCATCACATTATAGGTAAACGCCATCGAAGGTTCGTCCAGGTCCACCGCGGCAAATTCCTTATTAAGGCTGAGCAACTGTTGATACAGCGCGCTTACCGACGCATCTGTACGGATCAGTTCACTAATGGCCTTTTGCTCCTCCGGCGGGCAATTGCCATCAATATAGCTCCACAATCTTTCTTCCGTATTATTCATATCAGCTCCTTTACTTCGTGTTTTAAATTTCGCTCCAGCTTTTCTTTCAATCGCTGTCGCGCCCTGAATAATTTTACCTTAACGGTGTTCGCTTCCATCCCCATGGCCTGCGCTATCTCCTCCAACGATTGCTCGCCTTTGTAAAACATGGTAATAATGGCAGCATCATCAGGCAAAAGCTGCCTTATCGCCTGCTCCAGGTAAAATGACCTCGACCTGTTTTCAGCATTGTTAACGTCATAGGCTGAAGACTGGTTCTCCACCCGGATAAAATTATTTTCGTCGTCTATCGACTCGGTTTCAATCCTTTTTTTACGTAAAAAGGTCATGGCCGTAGTATAAACAATACTGTACAACCATGTGCTGAATTTTGACTGCCCCTGGAACGAGCCAAGCGAACGATAGGCCTTTATAAAGCAATCCTGGGCAATCTCTTCGGCATCCTCTCTTACTTTTGCAAAACGCAAAGCAAGTGTAAAAACAAAACGCTGGTGGCGTTTAACCAATTCGGCATAGGCTGCCTGGTTACCCGTCAGTGTTTGTTCAATCAACGCTGCATCTGAAAGCTTGCTCTGCATCTGTTATAGCTCTCTGACGACATTTCAGCCCGCCTGGTTACACCTTTGGGTAAAGATAGCTTGTTTTTATTTGCTAAGGCAATGAAATACGGCCCAAGGCAACCGCATTCACGTGTTCACGCGACTTGAAAAATGAACGCTACGCGTGTAAAAGAAAGCCTTCTCAGAATATTATTTTACACGCATCTTAACCAAATATAGCTGATATTATCGCTACTGCTTCGAGCCGATTAAGCTACCTACAGATTGTGGTCCCAAAGTTATAGGTAATCCCCAATCCGGGCCGCTCAAAAACGATCCTGATCCCGGTATTATCGTATTGGTTACCGTATTAAATTCAGCATAAAATGTTAGCGCGTAATTCGGGTTAGTAGTATAATCGAAATTAAAATTGATCCCGTGGCATGTCGCATTCGAAGGCTCGGCGGGAGAATTGCCATAAGTAAATGATGCAATAGAACCATTCAACGGAATAGTAATGTTCACTGGATCATATACCAGGCTATCAGGATTACCTCCGGGCATATCATTACTAAAAGTATAAAGGGCATCGTTGCCTGTCCAGGTTATTGAGCCGGTTAGGGTGCTTTTGACGGTATCCACTGCTGTAATATTCATTTTCCATGTGCCGCTTACCGGCACAGCCGGTAATTGCCTTGTCATGCCTGACCATGTGCCGCTCCATGTCCCGATCAATGACGGCGCAATGATATCATTGCTTTCGATGTTCACCGGTACAGGGATTTTAGTGTAATTTGACGCGCCTGGCGTGTACACATTTAAAACAAGCGTAGCCCCGATTAGGCTGGGTTTGGCATTCACAAAATTCGGATTAACAATAACAGAAATAGTATTGCTTTCCCCTGAAGCCAGCGTATAACTAACAGGTGTATCACTATTGGTACCTGAATTACCAAAATCAAGAAACCCGCCAAGCGCCCCGTCATCCGCTACGGTAAAAGTCAACATACTACCCTTCGGCCCGGTATTGGTGATGGTAAAAGACTGCGTGCAATTACCAGGCAATAAAATGTTAAGCGGTGTTTGGGTAATGGATACCTTTGGGGCAGGCGGGGGCGGGGGATTATCGTCGTGTCCACTACCGCTTTTTTGGCATGAATTTATACTAAACCATGCTAATGAAACCAAAAGAATGATGACGGGGGTTTTCAATTTAAAAAGTATTTTCATGGGAATAAATTTTACACATAATTCTAAAACCCAAGGCCAATACCGGCATTTGCAGACAAATATTGGCCCTCGCTAACTGATGCGTAGATACGCAGACCGACCAATTCCAATTGAAAGCCTACATCGGCCCGGAAGCCGCTGATGCTGGTTTCGTTAATATGAACAGGATCGGTAACTGTAGAATAAACCCCGGTAGAGGTTGTAATAGGATAATTGCCCAATATGCCCAGGTTTGTATTGGCGCTTTGGTAAGCAACCGAGAAGAAGGGCGTGAAGAAAAGCAGTTTTTTAGAGATTATGGCCTGAACGTTCGTCCCGCTGAAATAACCGTTTACACGTTGGTTTGAAAAATCCGATGAACTACCCTCCGCAGGCTGGGTACCGTTGTCAGGCTGCACATTGAGCGGTGCATTGTAGTTGATCCTGTTGTAATTTATAGCGATGGCAAGATCAAACGGTTTTGATTTTCCTTTTCCGGCAAAATCCTGTATGATGTCATGTTTTATACCAAAGCCGATCATCTGAACCGATCCCGAATTATTGCCGATATTGATGGCGGGGGTCGTACGCACAGTTAAATCAGTATTCCTGAATATCCCTATTGTAAGCTGAATGGTCGGTGCAGGCACATATTGTATTACACCATTAGGCATGTTAAAAGTGCCGATGGTATTGCCGCTGTTATCTTTAATATCCATTAATGGGGTCGGTGCATTTTTGCTTCCCCCAAAAGTTGGCGCAATAGTAGTTGCCGATGATGGGTCGACCTGTAAGTGATCGGATAAGCCAATTTTAGTTACATCAAAACTTTGGTCGCCGGTGGGTACCTGGGCTAGGTTAGCGGTGATCCTCAGGTCGAAATGTAAAAGTTTCTTTGTTTTGGCGGTATTGTTCCAGCCGCTGTTTAAGCCGGTTCCAAACCCTCTGAACAAGGGTTCGGCATAGTTTTCAAAAAGCAATGTGGCATCCGCCGGGCTCGATTTTATTAACTGACCGAAACCGTTACCGCCGCCGTTACCGTTCCCATTGCCATTCTGTGCGTATGCCTCTAGTGTGATAAAAATAAAAAAGATGATTGCTGATAAGGCGTAAAGTTTTTTCATAACGGAATAAATTAATTTTGGTTAGCACTAAAATAAACCATTATAAAAATATAGGGTAGTCCCCAAAGGGGTACCATCGGACCGGGCCATGTACAAGGGCCCGGCTCAATGGATTTCTATTTCGTTACGGCTTCTCCTTATTTGCTGCATTGATTTATTATCAATTAGTTTTCGTCATCGTCCAGGTTCCTTGAAACTGTGTTCCTTCGCTTTGCGACGAATAGGTGCCGTTCATAGCATTCATACTGACATTTACGGCACCGGTTAAGGTTGCACCACCTTTGTTTGTTGATGTAGTCACAGCTGTTAATGTAATATTGCTGCCGTTAATCGTTCCCGATACGGTGCCGGTGGCCGGGCTTGTTCCTCCTTTTGTAAAGGTTCCTGCAATAGTTGTCCCTGATTGTGAAAGCGATAAAGTAAACGCATCGGTTTCGGCAGACTGGATACCGGCGATTGCAGGCTGAGTCGTCGTTCCGGCCCAATTACCACTAATATTAACACTTACGGTGTTATCTGAAGAGTTTTTTTTGCATGAAAATGTGCAGGTAATTATTAAAAACAATAAAAAACA